>CAZGDT010000107.1:0-5701 GCA_964524245.1 uncultured Eubacterium sp.
AGAAGACACAACAGCGCCGTTATCACACTGAATGCCGCCACAACCTGCGTTTCGGAATAACCGCAAAGTTCAAAATGATGATGTATCGGCGCCATTTTGAAAATACGCTTTCCGTGAGTCAGCTTAAAATACCCCACCTGTAAAATCACGGATATTACCTCTATCAGATAAATCAAACCGACAATTACAATAAACAGCGGCATATGAAGCATTAGCGCAATGGATGATACAAAGCCTCCCAGTGCAAGTGAACCTGTATCTCCCATAAACACTCTCGCCGGATAAGTATTAAACAGAAGGAATCCAAGAAGACTTCCCACAACAGAACCGGTAATCGGTGTCATGGCAGGTTCCACGGTCAAAGCAACAATTGTAAAAAAAGTGGCAACAATAACCGTCACGCCGGATGCCAGCCCATCCAGGCCGTCGGTAAAATTCACTCCATTTACTGTTCCAAGTACAACGATAAATACAAATATCACAAAAAGCCACGACGGCATGGTAAAGCCCGCCCCCTCAACAAAAGGAATTTTTACGGTAGTATCCATCTCTGCAACCTGAAAATAGTAATAAATAAAAACACCCGTCACGATAAACTGAAGTGCCATCTTCTGCAGCGGTGTTAATCCTAATGAACGTTTCTTTACAACTTTAATGTAATCATCCAAAAATCCAATCAAACCAAATCCAAGTGTCATAAAGAGAACCGGAATAATTTCACTGTATTTTCCAATGTATATCAATGATGTAATCAAAACCGATGCCAATATAACCAGGCCCCCCATGGTCGGTGTGCCTGTCTTCTTTAAGTGAGATTCCGGTCCCTCTTCCCGTTCAGTCTGTCCAAATTTCAATTTGCGCAAAAAAGGAATCAAAATCGGACAACATACTACACTCACCAGAAAAGATATCATTACCGGCATTAAAACACTGAGACTCAGATCATTCATTTTTTCCACCTCTTCTTATCTTTTTAAGTACGTTAACGCACGTATTTATTTTATACCATTACGTTCGCTATCGCAAGCACTTATTCACTCGAATCCCCCTCACACAAATATGGCAGAATATTTTCAAATAACGCAGAAATTCCCGGCGCTGCCACAGTACCTCCGTAATACAGCCCCTGTGGCTCATCAATGCGCACAAGTGCTATTACCTGCGGATTTTCCACCGGTGCAAATCCAATGGTTGATGCAATATATTTTCCATTTCCCCGAGGCAGTTTTTCACTGGTTCCGGTTTTGGCACCTACGGTATACCCTTTTACCCCTGCTTTGCTCCCGGTTCCTTCCGATACTACTTTCCCCAGCGCTTCGCGTATCAAATCAGAATTTTTTTGTGTAATCAGCATTTTCCCTTCCTCATATTTGAAATGCTTCATTCTGCTTCCATCGGCTGATACGGCACTGACTCCAAAATGAGGGGTTATGCTCCTGCCGCCATTAATCATGGAAGATGCCAGACTAATCAGTCGAATTGGCGAAACCTGAAATGACTGGCCAAATGACATGGTTGCCAGTTCCACTTCCCCTACATTTTCCTCTTTATGCATAATCGTTGCCGCTTCCCCCGGCACATCAATACCTGTTCGCTGCAATAATCCGAAATCAGTCATCTTCCCGAAAAAATCCGATACACCCACACGGGAACCAACTTCTATAAAAACAGGATTGCACGAATTCATGATTCCTTCCAAAAAGGTTTCGCTTCCGTGACCGCCCTTTTTATGACAGCGAATCCGACGGTCCTGTACTACTTTATATCCGGGACAATGAAAACGGTCCGTCATGCTGACAACGCCTTTTTCTAATGCTGCGGCTGTTGTCAGTATCTTAAATGTTGAACCGGGTTCATATGTGTCGGAAACACAGGGATTTCTCCACATGGCATTTCGTCGGTCGCTTTTTTCTTTTGCAGTCATTTTGGTCATATCTCCATCAATGTGATAAGGGTCATTCAGATTAAACTCCGGTGCGCCTGCCATGGCATAGATTTCTCCGTTTTGCGGATTCATGACAATAATATCTACACTTTTCGCCTTCTTTTTCTTGAGAAGAATGTTGGCAACCTGATCTGCATACTCCATGATGGTTAAATCAAGACTCGTATTAAGTGTCCATCCGGCCACAGGTTCTATCCGGCTTTCTGCACCATTTTCTATCTCTGTTCCATAGGCTGTCGTCATCGTAAGAATTGAACCATCCGTCCCTTTGAGATACTCTTCATAAGACACTTCAAGACCTATAATCCCCTGATTATCACTTCCCGTAAACCCAAGAACTTTTGACCCAAGCGAATCATAGCAGTATTCTCTTTTGTAATCTTCATCCACTGTCACACCCGCCAATTTGCAGTTACGTATCCGGTCAGAAGTTTCTTTCTCGACATTAGATTTTATTTTTTCACGGGAAGATACTTTTTCGACTTTTTTTCGTACGGTGTCTTCATCAAGTCCAAGTTCCCGCGAGAGGACGGAAATTACTTTTTCCGGTTCTTTTACCTGGCTGTGTATTACGGATATAGTGGATACGGAACGGTTTCCCGCCAAAAGCCTGCCGTGACGATCACATATTTTCCCACGTTCCGCTTTTATCTTTCGCTCTCTCTCATGAAGTTCCTTCGCCTGCACACCATAATAATCCGCTTTCGCAATCATTAACCAGCCAAGCCGTACAAAAATACAAACAAGGACCAGTAAAAAAATGAAAAACACCAGCCCCATGGACTGGCGCTGGTACGTTTTATGCCGATTCCACATAAGCCGCCTCATATTGGATTATCGTTACAGTCTATTCTTTCTCCCCTTCCGTTATGCTCTTTCCTGCATATTGGCCGAGAAAAGGAAGAACCTTCTTCATAAGTTTTGACGAAAATTCCGTTGCATAGGTGCTGTGAGCCTGATCTTTCACATGCGGCTCGTCCATAAGAACGTAAAATGCCACTTCCGGATCCTCAGCCGGAACACAACCGATAAAGGAAACAATATAATTCTTTTCTGAAACAGGGCGTTTTTCCGCCGTACCGGTTTTACCGCCAATGGAATATCCCTTTATCTGAGCCGGAGACGCCGTTCCTTCTTCAACGGTAGATTTTAAATAGCTTCGAAGTTTACTCCCGGTATCTTCACTCGTTGTTTTTTTCACAACAACAGGATCCACTGTTTTTATTGTTTCACCTTTGCTGTTTTGAATTTCCTTTACGATATGCGGCTGATAATAATCACCGCCATTTATTAATGAACAAAAACCGCTAAGCATTTGAACCATCGTCACTGTCTGCGTCTGCCCGAAACTGCTTGTAGCAAGCTCGACAGGATTTAATTCTTCTTTCGTATGAATCAGACCGGAAGTTTCTCCCGGTAAATCAACCCCCGTTCTCTGACCGAAACCATATAATTTGTTATATTTGCTGAATTTCCCTCTGCCAAGTTTTGTGCCGATATCCATCAGCGCTGCATTACAGGATTCCATCATGGCATGACGCAAATCCAATGAGCCGTGGCCGCTTCGATTGCTGCAGTGTATTTCCCTGTCAGCGATCTTTTTCACGCCATTGCACTGAAACACGGAATTTCCTGATATCAGATTTTCATCCAATGCCGCTGCTACGGTAAACGGCTTAAATGTTGAACCCGGCTCATACGAAGAGCTAATGCAAAAGTTTGACCACATGGACAGCAGTGCTTCATTCTTTTCCTTATCATTCATGGATGCAATCTGTGAAGAACTATACATTGCAGACAAATTCTGCGGATCATTTAAGTCAAATGAAGCATTTGATGCCATGGCGATAATCTCCCCATTTTTAGGATTCATAACCATAACTGCCGTCGTTTCTGCCCCTACCCCTTCTTTTTGAAATTTTGCAATTTCTTCTTCTATAATTTTTTGCACATTGGCATCTATCGTCAGAACTACCGAATTACCATCTTTTGCCTCTTTAATCGTACGCTGTAAATTCATGTTGGAATCAAAATACCCGTATTCTCTTCCCGTTGTTCCGTTTAGTATCGAGTTATACTGTTCCTCAATTCCATAAGTTCCCTGTTCGTCTGAAGACAGAAAACCGATGACATTTGCAGCTACTGTTTTCAGCGGATAATTCCTCGTATAAATTTCTTCAAACCAGACGCCCTGTATATTTTTGTTTTTTTTCATCTTTTTCTTGAATTTTTCTACCTGAGAGGAAGAGAGCTCTTTCAGGCCGTCAACCTTTTCATACATTGAATTTGGTTTTTTTGCAATGACGTCTTCCAATATATTTTTTTGAACATTAAAAAATTGAGATATTGTATTTAATGTAACTATTTTTTTATCTTCATTTGTCAAAAGGGTTCTTGGTTCCAAGACAAGATTGTACTTGCGTACACTGACTGCAATTGTCGTATTGTTACGGTCTTTAATGCTTCCTCTCTGGAAGTTAAGGACCGTATTGGTATACGACTGTTGTGAAAGTGCCTCCTTGCGGTAACGATCCCCGTCATCACGGTTGATTTGATATATTTTCAGCAATAGCAGTCCAAACGCAATAAGACAGACGCAAAAGACAAAAAACAATGTAATCCGCATCTTTTGGCTGAATCGCTTTGTTTTTACTCTTCTTTTGCGTCTTCGGTTCGATCTATGTCTTCTGTTATTGTAGGTTGTCATACGCTGTTCTCCATCATTCTGCCGGAATATCGCCATGTGTCCGAACCTGCGTACTCTTCCGGCTCTTATACGTGTCCATCTGATCCTTACTTGCCGCCACCATACCGAGTTCTTTTGTTGCTTTGTTATAAACGGCCGAAAGATCAACCATATTGTCTAATTCATTTAATGCGGCAGAATTTTCTTTTTCCATCTCTACTACTTCACTCTGTAAGTTTACCACACTTTTATTCAAATAGGTAGACTGAAATTGAAGGCGCAAATACACAATCCCTGCCGTCATTACGGCAAGAAAAGTAAGACACGTCAACAAAACGGCAACCCTGTCAATTCTTGCTTTATGCTTCTTTTGTACCTGCGGCCGGGGACGCTGCTGTATTCGTCTTTCGTATTCATCTCCCTGATATGGCAGCGTCTCCCGGCTTGGTGCCGCACTTCCATATACATATGGCGTTCTCTGTCTTGCCATAAACCGTTGCCTCCTAACTATCCATTCTTTCAAACACTCTCAATTTCGCACTTTTAGCTCTCGGATTCTCCTCACATTCCTTCTCCGACGGAATTATCGGTCTTCTTGTAATTACTTTTCCTTTTGATTTCTTTCCACATACACACACCGGAAAATCCGGAGGACAAACGCAGGGATTCTCCTGTTTGCGAAATGCAAACTTCACCATGCGGTCCTCCAATGAATGAAATGTGATGATGCTTATTCTTCCATTATCATTCAGCAATTCCACCATATCATCCAACAGGCAACGCAGCACTTCCAGTTCCCGGTTACATTCAATCCGAATTGCCTGAAATGTTCTCTTCGCCGGATGGCTTTTCCCATTCTTTGCCTTCGCCGGCATGGAAGAACGAATAACATCCACCAGCTCGTATGTAGTTTCCAGTGGCTTCTCTTGTCTCCTTCTGCATATGTTTCTTGCAATGCTCTTTGCAAATCTTTCTTCACCATATTCTTTTATAACACGATATAATTCTGATTCCGAATAAGTATTTACAATGTCTTTTGCCGTGAGCGTCTGTTCTCGATCCATACGCAT
>CAZGDT010000108.1:0-5683 GCA_964524245.1 uncultured Eubacterium sp.
TAAAGGAACTTACCATGACGGTTGATTTGCCATTGAGTATTGATTCCAGTTATGTGGAGGTGATTGAAAGTGCACTGCGTATTTATCCGGGACGTGCCCTGATTAATTCCATCTCATTGGAACCGGAAAAATTTGAAAAACTTATTCCGATAGCGAAAAAATATGGAGCGATGTTTATTCTTCTGCCCTTGTCAGAAGCAGGACTTCCGAAGAATCTTCAGGAAAAAAAGGACATCATAAAAACAATTCTGACGGAAGCGAAAAGACATGGGATGATGGAGGAGGATATGATTGTAGATGGGCTCGTAGCTACGATAGGTGCCAATAAAAAGGCGGCATTGGAAGTTTTGGAGACGATTCGTTACTGTAGGGAAGAACTTGGAGTAGCAACGATTTGCGGACTTTCCAATATTTCATTTGGGCTGCCGGAAAGAGTTTTTGTTAACAGTGCATTTTTAACACTTGCCATCGGGCAGGGGCTGACTATGGCAATTGCCAATCCGTCCCAGACATTATTGTCCAATGCGGCACTTGCGGCGGATCTTCTGTTAAATAAGAAAGACTCAGACATTCGCTACATCAATGGCGTGGCGGGGATAGATGTATCAGAAGCTCAGAAGAAAAATGAGGAAATCAGAGAAGAGGGGCATCCCTTATACATGGCGGTTGTAAAAGGAAAAAGCAGCCATGTGACGGAATTGGTAAAGGATGAATTAAAGCGCGGAGCAGAGCCGGCACAAATAATAGATGAGCATTTGATCCCGGCGATTAATCATATAGGAGAGCTGTTTGAACAAAAAAAGTATTTTCTTCCGCAGCTGATAGCCGGTGCAGAAACAATGGAAAAAGCAGTCAGCTATCTGGAACCTCTCATGGCGAAGTCCGGAGGAAGTGAAAAAAAGGCTGTTGTCATTCTGGCAACCGTGAAGGGAGATATTCACGACATCGGGAAAAATCTGGTTGCACTCATGTTGAGAAATTATGGTTATCATGTTATAGATTTAGGAAAAGATGTGGAAAGCCGGGATATAATTAATGCGGCAAAAGAAAACCGGGCAGCCGTAATCGGTTTGTCAGCGTTGATGACGACTACGATGATGAAAATGAAAGAAGTGATTGATATGGCAAAAGAGCAGGAGATTGCTTCAAAAATTGTGATAGGCGGAGCTGTGGTGACAGAGAGTTTTGCGGAGGAAATCGGAGCAGACGGCTATTCTTCTGATGCGCAGGAAGCAGTGAAACTGGTTAACCGGTTATTGGAGTCATAAAGACAGGAGGAAGACATGGTAGATGTGATTATTCCGGTATATCGTCCGGAGAAGGAGAAACTGACGGATTTGATAAAAAAGCTGAACTGTCAGACAGTAAAGCCGGAGCACGTTTTTTTTATGCAGACTCTGACGGGAAGCGAAGAAGATGAAAAAGTCAAAAAAATGTTAAATAAAACGAATGGAGCCGTGATAACAGGCATAGAAAAGAAAGATTTTGACCATGGTGGTACGAGAAATCAGGGGGCGGCATTGTCAGAAGCAGAATTTATGCTGTTTATGACACAGGATGCTGTTCCGGAAGATGAGTATCTGATTGAACGGCTGTTAGAAGCTATGACATCGGAAGAGATCGCGACGGCTTACGGGCGTCAGCTGCCGGATGACAAGGTTGGCGTTATTGAGCATTATACAAGGGAATTTAATTATCCTGCGGTCAGTCGGGTGAAATCCAAAGATGATCTTTTACAGTTAGGGATTAAGACTTATTTTTGCTCTAATGTATGCGCCATGTACAGAAAAAAAGTATATGAAGAGATGGGCGGATTTGTTCTTCATACTATTTTTAACGAGGATATGATTATGGCAGCGGGGATAATAAATGCAGGATATAGAATTGCCTATGTGGCAGAGGCGGCAGTTGTCCATGCACACAAATATACTTACAGGCAGCAGTTTTCCAGAAATTTTGATTTGGCTGTTTCGCAAAAACAGTATAGTGAAATATTTGACGGTGTCAAGTCAGAATCAGAGGGAATACGCCTGGTAAAAGATACGGTAAAGTATTTGTTTGGGCGGGGGAAATGGTATTTGATTCCGGATTTGATTTTTCAAAGCGGGTTTAAGTTTCTGGGATATCGCCTCGGGAAGAAATTCGACAAACTTCCTCTTTGGCTTGTCAGAAAGTGTTCCATGAATAAATCGTACTGGAGGGATGCGGAGTGAGAGAGTCTGTTTATATCGTTCTTGCAGCATATAACGGAGAGAAATATATAAAAGAGCAGTTGGATTCGCTGCTTGGACAAACTTATAAAAATCTTATTATTGATGTGTGTGATGACGGTTCCTCGGATGGAACGCTGGAAGTAATTAAAGAATATATGGCAGCTGATGAGCGGATTCTTTTACATCAAAACAAAGAAAACCTGGGATATGTACGGAATTTTCTGGAGGGTGCGAAGCGAAGTCCGGCTCCTTACGTGATGTTTTGTGATCAGGATGATATATGGAACAGTGATAAGGTGGAGATTACATTAAGAGAGATGAAAATGGCGGAGAATGAAGCGCCGGGGAAGCCGGTGCTTGTTTATACGGATGTCGTCAATTATAACAGCACAACGGGGGAAGATATGGGACTGTTTCATAAAAGCAGCCATCTGAATGTGAAAAAGGTTGACACGGCACATGTTTTTATGGAAAATAAGTGTATTGGATGTACGATGATGATGAATCATAATGTTCTTGATTATTTGAACAAAATTCCGGATGAAATTCGTGTTCATGACTGGTGGATTGCCTTGATATGCAGTCATTTTGGAATGATTCATTATCTTCCCCAGCCCACTATGCGCTATCGGCAGCATGAGGAGAATCAGATTGGCGGGAACTCGTTTTCCGGATATCTAAAGGAAAGACTGACAAATATAAAACATCAGCGTCATGTCCTGCATGAGACTTATAAGCAGGGAGAGGCTTTTTTGCGGATTTATGAAAATCAGATGAGTGAGAAACAGCGGATCGTGGCAAAGCAGTTTGCCGGGATGGCAACGGCAGGGTTTTTTGGACGGCGGTACCGTATGATTCGGTATGGGTTCTGGAAGAGCGGCATTTCCCGTAATGCCGGACTGTTTCTGCTTGCATAAAAAACGACAGAGAGAAAGGGAGGTTTTTCATGGGAAAGACAAAAGCAGGTAAGGGGAGAATTGTGAAAAGAGTTTTTTTGGTAATTGGTATTTTGTCTTCCATGACGGTAGGGAGCGGAGCTGCCTATCTCAAGCATACGGGTGACAGCATGCTTAATATGATAAATACGGACAAAAGCGGGAAAGTGTCGGATATGGATATGAGCAAATACGAATTGGACAGCGATGTTGAGGTTGTAAATATTCTTCTGGTCGGAGCAGATAAAAATGCGGATGAACAGGATAAAGATGTGGAACGGCGTTCGGATTCCATGATGATTGCCACGCTTGACGTAAAACACAACAAGCTTAAGATTACATCGCTTATGCGTGACATGTATGTGGAAATTCCCGGATATGGAGGAAATAAATTAAATGCGGCTTATTCATATGGCGGCATTTCTCTTCTGTATAAAACGATTGCTCAAAATTTCGGAGTGAAAATGGATGGATATGTGGAAGTGAATTTTGATGCATTTGTGAACGTGATTGATGAGCTTGGCGGCATTGAGGTGAATCTGACGGAATCAGAAGCAGTGAATCTCAGACAGACGAACTATATTAAGCGGCGTAAGTACCGAAGTGTAAAAAAAGGAAAACAGATTTTTAATGGACAGCAGGCACTTGGATATTGCCGGATCCGACATGGCAAAAAACAGGCAGACGGGCATTATCCGGGAGTTTATACTGCCAGCGGTAAAGGGGATGACTACGGACGTACGGAGCGTCAGCGTCTGACAATGCAGGCAATTTTGAAAAAAGTGAAAGAACTTTCATGGAACGAACTGATTAGTCTCGCGGAAGTGATTATGCCGAACGTAAAGACGGATGTGGATCGGGATGACATTTATTCGTATCTGAAAACGCTGATATGTATGGGGACGACCAAAATATATCAGTTTAGTCTTCCGATACAGGGAGGATTTACCAGTCAGAAGATAAGAGGACAGGATTGTCTGGTTCCTGATTTGGCGGCAAATAAGTCCGCATTGAAGAAGTTTCTCTTTAAGAGTTGACTTGACAAGAAAGACCTATATTGCTAAAATGAGGGAAGCGTCATCTCTATAAGTGCGCTAGGATATCTGAGTAAAAGGGGGAAGAACTTATGAGTAAAGTAGTTCTGTCCATATTAGTCAATAATACTTCCGGTGTGCTCAGCCGTGTTGCCGGTTTGTTCAGCCGCCGTGGTTATAACATAGACAGTCTTACTGTCGGTGAGACGGAAAATCCGGCGTTTTCCCGCATGACCGTGTCGGTGACGGGAGATGATCTTGTTTTGGAACAGATAGAAAAACAGGTAAGTAAGCTGGAAGATGTTAAATCCGTGAAACAGCTGACAGGGGAAGCATCTGTGTGTCGTGAACTTATTCTTGTCAAAGTTGAGGCCGACAGGGAAGCAAGACCGGCGATTAATGCGATTGTAGATATATTCCGTGCCAAGATTGTGGATGTGGCAGATAACTCCATGATGATAGAACTGACAGGAAATCAGGCGAAGCTGGATGCTTTTATTAAGCTGATTGAAGGATATGAGATTAAAGAACTGGTGCGAACCGGTATTTCCGGTCTTGCCAGAGGATTTTATGACGAAGAGAATTGAGATTCTTTTTAATATGGAAAACCATCCACGGGATTTTCCCGGATAGGCTTTAAATACAAATTATTTAGGAGGCTGTAAATATGTCAGAAGCAAAGATTTATTACCAGGATGACTGTAACCTGGCAGCACTGGACGGTAAAACAATTGCCGTAATCGGTTATGGAAGTCAGGGACACGCACATGCGTTGAATGCAAAGGAATCCGGATGCCATGTGATTATCGGTCTTTATGAAGGATCTAAATCATGGAAAAGGGCAGAAGAGCAGGGATTCGAAGTATATACGGCGGCAGAGGCTGCCAAAAAGGCAGATATCATTATGATTCTCATTAATGATGAATTGCAGGCAAAGATGTACAAAGAGTCCATCGAACCCAATTTGGAAGCGGGCAATATGCTTATGTTCGCTCATGGCTTTAATATCCATTTCAACCAGATTGTACCGCCGGCAGACGTCGATGTTACGATGATTGCTCCGAAAGGACCGGGTCATACGGTACGTAGTGAGTATCAGGTTGGTAAAGGTGTTCCGTGTCTGGTAGCAGTACATCAGGATGCAACAGGAAAAGCTTTGGAAAAGGCATTGGCATATGCATTGGCAATCGGCGGAGCGAGAGCCGGTGTTCTGGAAACTACGTTCCGCACGGAGACAGAGACGGATTTGTTCGGCGAACAGGCTGTTCTTTGTGGCGGTGTCTGCGCTTTAATGCAGGCAGGCTTTGAGACACTTGTTGAAGCAGGATATGATCCGCGTAATGCATATTTTGAGTGTATTCATGAAATGAAACTTATCGTTGATTTGATTTATCAGAGCGGATTTGCGGGCATGCGTTATTCGATATCCAATACGGCAGAGTATGGCGATTACATAACCGGACCGAAAATTATTACCGACGATACGAAGAAGGCAATGAAG
>CAZGDT010000109.1:0-5668 GCA_964524245.1 uncultured Eubacterium sp.
TATTTTTTTGACATAATCAAGTGTAAGTTCGCCTTCCTTAATTGTAAATTCCTCGCCTTCCGATACCACAGAATAAATAGGTGCCGTGGTTGAAGGCAAAGCACGGACACGAAGAGAATCTGTCTGGATTTCAACACATTCACGCCCGACTTTCATTGCCAATTCTTCCGCTTTTTCATCCGTCGTCAGATAAGAGGCTTTCACGTATCCTTTCACTTTTCCGGATACAATTTTAGCCCAGCCCTTCTTTATGGAATAAATATGACATCCTGCATTTTTTGTCATTTTCCCAACTATCTTACCTTTTTCCGAAGGTTTTTTTCTTACATTCAGATAGGTGTCTACCTTATTTGCTACACCAAGTCTGCTATAATTAAGGTTTAATACAACGTGTTTCTCCTGCGTACTCTCCCGGCTGCTTTCCTGTGGCACGGCAGACGGCACCGGCGTCCCTGTGGCAGAAGCTAAAGATTCTGATGTCTGTGGTTGAACAGCCCCTTTCGCCACATTACTGCAATACTGTTCCAAAAGTACATTTGCGCCTTCTACCTGTTCTTCTGATGCTACAATGGCAGCCCGAATCGAGGTGACACCGCCTAATACCAACGCACCGGCCAAAAACATGGCACATATTCTGCTTTTCCTGTTTTTCATATAAATACCTTCTTCTCATTCTGTAATTGTTACGAAATTGTTACATTTGTTAAGGATTATAACAACATTTACGCACTCTGTCAACCGCTAACTTCAGAATGAGAAAAAGATGATATTTATATTATGATGCAAACCAACCCGCCATTTGAGTCATTGACTACCTTTTGTATTGTATCCTGAAGTTTCACCTGACTTTCTTCCGTAAGACGATTTACCTTTGAATTGATTCCTTCTTCTACAAGCTGACGGATTGTTTTTCCAAATATATTTGTATCAAAAATACCATCCGGATTTTCTTTACCGTTCTGACTGATATAATCGATTAAATCCTGTGCCTGTTCTTCACTGCCAACGATAGGAGCAATTTCTGTCTCAATGTTTGCCTGTATTACATGAAGTGACGGGCAGCTGGCTTTGATTTTTACACCAAATTTATTTCCGTGTCGAATCAGTTCCGGATCGTCAATCTGTATTTCTTTTTCCTCCGGCGGTATGATTCCATATCCTTTTCCCTTTACCTGATTACATGCCATGGCAATGGATTCATATTCATTTCTCATTCCGGACAATTTTTTCAAAAGAGCTATCAGATCATACTCACCTTCAATATCCGTTCCAACCATTTCACTTAGTATTTCATAATAATAGCTTTGTTCAAAATCCAAAACAAGATTGACAACTCCATTTTCTAGCTGTTTATCGCGGATAAATACTTCTTTCAAATAAGGCGCTTCCATCCGTACATTTTCATTTTGAACATCTTTCATTGTATGGATTTTCCCTATTATTTCCAAACATTTCTCCACTAAATCCTGTTTCAGCCAATTATCTTTTTTCAAGAATTCAACCCATTGAGGAACAATGAAATTCAGCCTCGTAATCGGGAAGTCCGCCAGCAGCTGCTCCATAATCATAAACACATCCTCTCTGTCCATCGTCTGACAATTTACGGCTACAACGGTTTTCCCATATTTACTTTCTAATTCTTCACGACGCGCCATTGCCTCTCCGACGTCCGGATTCTGCGTGTTTAAAAGTATAATATAGGGTTTCCCTGCTTTTTCACATTCCATGACTGTCTTTTCAAGGGCGCTTTCATAGTTTTCTCCCGGAATATCACCAAATGAACCATCCGTCGTCACCACAATACCAAGATTGGAATGTTCACGAATCACTTTTGCCGTTCCCAGCGCAGCCGCTTTTGAAAATGGTATCTCTTCTTCGGACCAGGGAGTTTTTACCATACGCGGTTTTTCCCCCTCAACAGCCCCGGTGGCATCCGGCACTACATAGCCAACGCAGTCAATAAGACGTATCCTTCCGGTCTCCTGATTGGGAAAATGAATCGCGGCTGCAGACTTCGGAACAAATTTCGGTTCTGTTGTCATTATGGTTTTTCCATCGGCAGATTGCGGCAATTCATCTATTGTTCTTTCTTTTTCGTTATCATCCGTCATTTCCGGAATTACAATCAGTTCCATAAATCTTTTAATAAAAGTTGATTTACCTGTACGCACCGGGCCCACGATTCCCAGATAAATTTCGCCACCCGTACGCCGGCTTATATCGCGGTACACATTATATTTGTCCATAGAAAAATCCCCCTTGCATTCGTGGAGACACCATCGTATCTGCCTAGTGCTACACTATATGCAAAGGGAATTCTATATATACCATTATTTTATTTTGATTTCATGGTACTTTCAACCAGCTCATAAAAGAAATCGTATTTCATCATATAAACAACATAATCTTCCAGAGATGCCCCCTCACCGGTTGCTTCCTTGAAATTATTCCGATATTCTTTTTCCGTCATGTCAACCTGTTTCAGAATTTCGGCCATCTTGTCTTCATAATCCTGTTTTGTTATCCGATAATTTTCTTCTTCTGCCACGGCCTCGATCAGAATACGTTCCTTAGCAATCGATTCATAATAGCTTTCCTCCGTCATACCATAGGCAGACAACAGCGTATCTACATCAACACCATACATTTCCGCCTGACTGCTCAGCTGTTTAGAGTTTGTTTTTTTGATATTTTCAACAAGTTCCTTCGGCACGTTTTCAATCTTCGCATTTTGAGAAACTTTGCTCATGGCCGTCGAAAGTTTCTCCTGTTCGTTCTGGGTCTCCAGCTCTTTTTTCACCGCATCCTTGTACTCCTGTACGGTTTTTGTGTTATATGTGGAATCAAGTTTCTTTACCAGTGCGTCATCTGCCTCTTTGCAGATATAATTTACCTTTAATGTGAAGATAACATCCTTGCCGGCCAAATCTGTGCTGGAATAATTGTCCGGGAATTTCATCTCAGCCTTTTTCTTTTCTCCGACCTTCATTCCTTCAAGAGCTTCTTCAAATCCATCAATCATTTTACCGGAGCCGACGCGCAAAAACTGGGAATCCGCTGTACCGCCCTCAAACTTTTTCCCATTTTTTAATTTGCCGGAATAGTCAAAATTAATCAACTGGCCGTTCTTTACCACTTTTTCGTCACTTCGGATATCTTTTTCATCTCCTGTTTCGATAAGCTGATCTATATAATCGGAAATATCGCTTTCCGATACACTTCCATCAACTTCAATATCTTTATACTGACCAAGTGTCACATAATCGGATGGTTTGTATGAAAGCTTCACAAACTCCGGTTCCCCGAATAACATAGCCTGAAAACTTGGAATGTTCTCTACGGAACAACCGGTCAGCATCAGTGCCAGAACTGTCAGTAGCAATGCAGTAATATATTTCTTCTTCAATGCCTTATCCTCCTTAAAAGTCAATCATTACAGTCAAGTATAGCACATTATTCTTCTTATGGAAAGTGATTTTTAGTGTCAGTTTTGTTTTAATTTTGCACCGATTATAAGTTCTACAGATTCTTCACCTTAAATTCTCTCTCTGCCGCTCTTCTCTGATCTTTCTTTGCAATATCCTGACGCTTGTCATAAAGTTTTTTGCCTTTTGCAAGAGCAATCTCTACCTTTATCAGGCTTCCCTTAAAATACACCTGAAGGGGAATCAGCGTGTATCCCTTCTGTTTCATTTTCCCAATCAGCTTACGAATTTCCTGTTTGTGCAGCAGCAGTTTTCTGACACGTAGTGGGTCTTTGTTGAAAATATTTCCTTTCTCATAGGGATTAATGTGCATTCCATATATCTGAACTTCATTGTTTTTATCAATACGGATAAATGCCTCTTTTATGCTGCAATGTCCCTGACGCACGGATTTCACTTCCGTTCCGACCAATTCAATGCCGGCTTCATATTTCTCTTCAATAAAGTAATCATGCCATGCCTTTTTGTTATTGGCAATGAGCTTCACGGTTTCCTTTCCCATTTCACTTTCCCTCTTTTCATTCTTCTGATTCTTCTTCCCATGCTTCGTCTATCATAGCAAAGTCAATCGTCCGCGTCAACTTATCAACACGAATCACCTCTACAAATACTTTCTGTCCCATATGATACTCTTTTCCTGTATAATGGCCGACAACGCTGTATTTTTCTTTCTCGAAGCAGTACCTGTCATCATCCATGTCGGAAATCCTCACCATCCCTTCCACTGTATTTTTCAGCTCGACATAAATCCCCCATGCCGTCACACCGCTAATTATGCCTTCATAAATCTCACCGATATGATTTTGCATGTATTCTGCTTTTTTCATCTTATCCACTTCCCGCTCTGCATCATCTGCAAGCCGTTCTCTCTCACTGCTTCTTACCGCCACTGCCGGCAAAATGGTTTCGTAATGTTCATAACGTTTTTCCCGTATACCGCAGTGTATATTTTCTTTAATGATACGATGAATCTGCAAATCAGGATATCTGCGGATTGGAGATGTGAAATGGCAATAATACCGGGTAGCCAGTCCAAAATGCCCCTCATTAACAGTGGAGTATTTTGCACGCTTCATGGAACGAAGTGTCAGACGGCTTAAGAATGCTTCTTCCTGTGTTCCCTCAATTTTTTCAATCAGTTTCTGAATTTCTCTTGGATGAACTTCCTCGTTTCCAACTTTGATATGATAACCGAACCCGGCCGTCATCCTTGCAAGCTCCTGTATTTTTTCCCTCTCCGGATATTCATGAGTACGATAGACAAAGGGTATCTCCTGCCAAAAATATTCTTCGGCCACAGCCTGATTGGCTGCCAGCATAAATTCTTCTATCATCTTCGTCGCAATATTTCTATCGTAGGGAATAATATCAATCGGATGTCCTTCTTCGTCCGGTATGATTTTGCACTCCGGAAAATCAAAATCTATGGAACCCTTTTTCTTCCTGTTTTTTCGTAAAAGAAGTGCCAATTCTTTCATCGTCTCAAACATGGGTATCAGCTGACTGTATTTTTTACAGACGCCGGTTTCATGATGTGTCAAAATTGCATTAACATCCGTATAACTCATTCGCTCCGTAACATTCACTACTGTCTCTTCCATGTGATGTGATAGTAAATCTCCCTTTTCATCAAATGTCATAAAACAGCTGAGTGCGAGCCTGTCTTCCCCGGCATTCAACGAACAGATTCCATTCGAAAGCCGGTGTGGAAGCATGGGTATTACACGGTTCATCAGATACACACTTGTTCCGCGTTTTAATGCTTCTTTATCCAACGGTGAGTTTTCCGGAACATAATATGACACATCTGCTATGTGTACACCAAGTTCAAATGACCCGTCTTCTTTTTTTTCGATGGTTATGGCGTCGTCCAAATCTTTTGCGTCCTCACCATCAATTGTAACTGTATTCTTCCCGCGAATATCAACCCGTCTGTCAATTTCATCCGAATCAACGGCATCCGGCAGCCGTTCGGCCTGATACATAACCTCTTTTGGAAATTCCTCCGGCAATCCAAAGCTCATAACAACAGACATAATATCTACACCGGGATCGTTTTGATGTCCCAATATACGAACGACTTTTCCCTCAGGACTTTTCCCCGCACTGCCGTAATCCGTCAGCTCCGCAACAACCTTGTGGCCGTTTACGGCTCCCAACGTCTTTCCTTTTGGAATATAAAT
>CAZGDT010000110.1:0-5654 GCA_964524245.1 uncultured Eubacterium sp.
TGACGAAGCAATTGCCGTAGAAATAGCAATCGGTACACTGCACAACAAACGATATTTGGAACTGTAAACTCCCACAAAACTCTTTATTGCCACCGGATCCATGCCGCGATTGGACGACAGCCATCCAAATAATTTATAATCAATAAGTCCGCTTATGTTGTACACGGTTTGAGAAAGCACAATGGGCAGAATTGTCAGCATAAGAATCTTAAAAAGCGTTCCGTAGTTCTCTGTTTCCCCGGTATGATCTTTTTTTTCTAATTTTGCCTGAACCGGCCGGTAAATCCAGTAAACAAACAACACCAGAAGTAACGCAGAAGCCGCACCGAGACATGTGCCAAGCGTACCTCCTGCGGCTCCCCATGCTGCCTGTTGAAGATTTTCCGTGTTCCATTTCATGAAAAGATAACTGCAGGCTACACTGACAACGGCGTTAACGATTTGTTCAATAATCTGGGAAACAGCCGTGGGAACCATGGTTTTCTTCCCTTGGAAGAAACCGCGAAAGACACCGAGAAGTGCCACAATAAATATAGTAGGAGCCAGTACACGCAAAGGGATTCGCACACCACTGTACTCCGGATAAATAGTCCTTTCAATAAGCCCGGCACCAAGAAAGAGTATAATTCCAAAAGAACCACCGGAAATTACGGCAAACCGCAACGCAACCTTCAGTGTTCTTCCTGTATTGCGATGTTCTCTGTTGGCCTGTTGAGCTGATATTATTTTGGATAATGCCAATGGCAAACTATAGGAAGAAATGATTAAAATCAAATCATAGATTTCAAAGGCAACGGCATAAATGCCATTTCCCTCTTCTCCCAGTATATTAGACATCGGAATCCGGTATATCAGCCCGATTATTCTGACAATTAGGGACGCCATGGCGAGAATGCCGCCCTGTTTGAGAAAATCTGCGCTTTTCTTTTCGTTACTTGTACTCACAGCCTGCTACGTCCTTTCATTTAATCAATTTTCTGCGGTTTTTCGGGTAAACGGCAATATAAGTCTTGCCGGGGTTAACCGTAAGAAGATTGCCTGTTTCATCATAATAAGCCATTTTATTGGAAGACTCCCGTCTCTTCCATGTAATGGAAATACGTTTACCGTTTGAGTAATAAAAGCCCTTTCCGGAAGCTTTTGTTAACTTCATTGTCTGATATCCATTGTGATCAATATTAGATTCATCCACAAACTGGATAATCACATTCTTAAACATTAACTGTTTCTTATAGTAAGAATCCATATGTTTTTTTCCATATTCATACTTCTCATAAACTTTTTTCTTTTTATTATATTTCATTTTACAGGTCGAATAAGCCGAAAACGGAATGGTGATTTTTTTAGCACTGACTCCATTTGGAGGTACCGTATCTTTTTCATAAAACGTAAAATGTTCTGCCATGGCGCTTTCGTTCTTTTTCAGGGAATATCCCATCTTTTTTGCACCTTTTTTTAATTTCTTCCCATTTGTAAAAACATTATGCGGAGCACGTATACCGGAATCCCTTGAATAAACAACGCCGCCAATTGCTGATAACCCGCTAAGATTGTCCGCATTACATTCTTCTATTTTTGATAATGCATATTTTGTATGACCAAAATGACAATAAACGGCATCCCACTCTTTTGCAAACTGTACATAATAATGTCGGGCACTTCTGACGGAACCGATTTTTTTTACGCCGCGAACATCTTCAAAAACAGCCATCATCCGTGTGATGCCACCTTCCGCCAATGCTTCATAAATGATATCCGCTTTCGATGTACCCATCTGATGCAAAAAGGCATAACCAATATTATTAATCATAACAGCATACGGCCTTTTGGAAGCGGTGGATGGCTTGACATACTTTCCTGTCAGGCTGCTTCGCACCATTCCGGCATGAGGATCTTTCGTCGGTTCCGGTGTGACAGATTGTTGCTGTGTCAGCATATTTGTTTCTTTGTTCCCGTTTTTATTTTCATTTTTACTTTCCCTTCCTAAAACAAGATAAAAGAAAACAGCCGCCAGCGTTATCAATGCCAATATAAAAGCAATACTTATAATTTTTTTCTGTCTTTGATTCATCATTTTCTCCATTTCCCGGTTTATCGCATAATTTGAAGTTGTTTCATAATATCACTCTGTTTCTCTTCCATATCTACACGCTCATCTTCTTCAATATGATCATAGCCAAACAAATGAAGCAGACTATGTACCACAAGGAATGAAAATTCACGCACTTCTGAGTGCCCATATTCTTTCGCCTGCTCTCTCACTACATCAGAACACAATACAATATCTCCCAGCAGAAGTTCTCCCGTTTCAGGAGAAAGTGTTAATGATTCCGTAAATGCGTCGCCCCTGAAGTCCGCAGGTGAATTATAATTCATCATAGGAAAACTCAAAACGTCCGTGGGGCTGTCCACCTGACGAAATTCCTGATTCAGCCGATGAATTTCATCTTTCGTGACAAGTGTAACGCTTATCTCCGGTTCATAAGGACATCCGACATAGCCTGTTACAAACGCAACAAGCCTGTCCAATTGCTCTTTTATGGAAAAGGAATATTCGTATCCGCTTTCATTCTCAATATATACCGTCATCGTTTACCTGCTTTCTTAGAATTATTTTTCTGTTTCCCGCGTGATTCACGATAAGCTTCCTTTGCTTCGAATTTTTCATAAGCATGTACAATTTTCTGCACAAGAGGATGTCTTACAACGTCTCTGTTTGTTAAGTACGAAAAGCCAATGTCTTCTATCTGAGCAAGTACTTTAGCCGCCTGTTCCAATCCTGACTGTGCCTGAAACGGCAGGTCTTTTTGTGACAGGTCTCCCGTAATCACCACTTTTGATCCAAAACCAATACGCGTCAAAAACATTTTCATCTGAGCCGGTGTGGTATTTTGCGCTTCATCTAATATAATAAATGCATTATCCAGTGTTCTTCCACGCATGTAGGCAAGAGGTGCTACTTCTATCAACCCTTTTTCCGAGTTTTTGATAAAAGCGTCAGCTCCCATAATCTGATATAAAGCATCATAAAGAGGACGCAGATACGGATCAATTTTGCTCTGCAAATCACCCGGTAAAAAACCAAGACTCTCTCCTGCTTCAATTGCCGGTCTGGTCAGAATAATTTTGCTGACTTCTTCATGCTTAAATGCGTGTATCGCCATTGCCATGGCAAGATAAGTCTTACCGGTTCCGGCCGGCCCGATTCCAAATACCATCATTTTTTCCTGAATCTGTTTAACATATTTTTGCTGACCATAAGTTTTTGGGCAAATAGGTTTGCCCTGAACCGTGTGACCAATGATATTTTTATTAATTTCTGCCAAAGAAACATCTTCCTGTTCTTCTACAAGTGATAAAATATAATCTACGTTTTGTTCAGAAATTTCATTGCCGCACGTTGACAGCTTCAGCAGTTCATCAAATACATTCGCTGCTTTTTTCACTTCTGATTCGCGTCCTTGAATTTTTACAACATCATCACGCAATATTACGTCAACAGATAACATTTTTTCTATTTTTTTCAGATGACAGTCTAATCCTCCAAATAGATTTCTTTCATGTTCTGCCGGTATATCAAATATTACTTCATAATTTCCGCTGCTGTTATCCATGATTTTCTCCATCCGCTTCCTTTTTCACCTGCCATTCGTTTTCTGCAATATATTTCGGAGTAGTGCTTCGACACAAAAAACAGACATGACACTTTAATTTCCAATCGTTGTTCTCTTCTTTTGTGATTTCCGCAGTGTGTGTCAACGGTTCAACTCCGTTTTCTTTCAATTTACGTAAATAACGCCGGCAAATCTCTTGTGCAGCCCGTTGTATTTCCTTCTTTGTTCTTTTTTTTGTAACCTGTCGATACTCACGATAATCATAAATTCTTTTCTGAAGAAAAAATGGAAAAGGCTGTATCTTTTTCTCTGCCGATACCGTCGTTATTATATCATACTTACATGATTTATTAAACCGTTTAATTGGATTTTTTATTTTTATACTATAATCGCCACATTGATACTCATATTTTTTTATGATATTACCCGTATAATCTTTCTTTTCTATTTCTTCGGGGATTATTTTTTCAATATCCTGCTCTACATATAATTCCACCTCGCCCTTGGCTACTACCGGGATTTTTTCTACAATCTGCTCATCATCAGATGTAATGGGAAGAATGCCGGAAATAAGCACTTCTCCTTTTTTTACCCTCTGTCCCGGTTTTACCGTCGCCATCCCTCTGTTTGTTGATATTTTTTTCACAACTCCGGAATACTTTGTGACAAGATGGCAGGGACGTCCGTTTTTTTCGCGTTCTGTTTCCTTCTCCGCTTCTTTTACCGATATTTTCAAAAGACTTCCTTTTTCTTCTGCAGATACCCAACTGATATCGGAATAACGTTCACGGAGATTTTTTTCTATCTCATCGCAAATAAGATGACGACGTCTCATGCCACGACAGATCCCCATGGAATTTATCGTTTTCAAAAGAGTTTCCTTCGTATAAGAAGACTGTCCGAAAAACTGAATTTCCCAAACAAAGGATGATAAAAATGAAAGGAAGAGAAAAAAAATAATAAAACCGGAGTAAAATGTCCAGCTTCTTATTACTTCCTGCACAAGGAAGGGGAATCCCTTTTTTGATTTTATATGTGGCAGGATTCCTGATTTTCTTGCAATTGGCAGAATTTTCTTAAAGTCATCTGCAGATAGCGAAAAGCAGATATTCTGCTCTCTTTTTATTTTCCAAAGATTAATTTTATGATGACGGCACATATTCATAAAACGCTCCCACGAACCGTGACAGGAAGTGCAGACAACATATCCTTTAAGCCACTTCAACATTATTTCCCCCTATGTCGGAATAAACTGTACAATGGAAATATCACCATATATTTTACAGTCATCCGGTGTAAATCGTTCAATTTGCAGATGTTCCCCGCATATTAAAAGTTTCACATGCTTTCCCTGAAGTTTTATCTGCTGTGACGTATAATGAATAATCGACTGATAATTTTCGACAAGCGCCATATCTTTTCCATAAAGATTAACAAGCGTTGCACCATCCAATATATCAGGAGGCAGTTCCAGTTTTTCCGAAATTTTTCTCATAAATCACACTGCACTTTTCTTTTATTGTATGAATTTTCCTTTGTCCCTGTTCACTTTATATGTGAAAAAGTCTGTCTCCATAATTCTATGAAAACAGACTTTCCCGTATGTGCTTATTATTTGTATTTTCTTTTACGAGCAGCTTCAGACTTTTTCTTACGTCTTACACTTGGTTTTTCATAATGCTCTCTCTTACGAATCTCCTGCTGAATACCTGCTTTTGCGCAATTTCTTTTGAAACGACGCAACGCACTATCCAATGATTCGTTTTCTTTAACTGTTACACTAGACATTGTATCACACCTTACCTCCCTCCAGTTGTTGATTGTGCTTCAATACAACTGATTGGGTATTTTTTCGCACTAACACAAATTATACCATATTTTTTCCATTCGTCAATAGTTTTTCGCTTTTTTCTTCCAGATCGTTCCTTTAATTCCGATGTCATCTTCATAAAACACCGGATTTTTCCCCTGTTTTTTCTGTTGCTCGTAATTTTTAAGTGTTCTAAAAGCAATTTTGCTAAGAAGAAAAATTGCAATAAT
>CAZGDT010000111.1:0-5626 GCA_964524245.1 uncultured Eubacterium sp.
TTCAAAGATTGGCGGCAGCCCTGACTTCCATAGACAATGAATTATCTGCCGGTGACGGATGGAGAGAAACATTTGGGAAAAATGAAAAAGGAAATTGGGAAGAAGAGAGAGCTGTTGTGAGACGAACCATTTCCGAAGCAGTTGAGGCAGATTGGGAAGTGGTTCCGCTCTTAGAGTCGATAGGGAGAATTTCGGCAGAATATGCCATGGTATATCCGCCCGGGATTCCTTTTCTTGTGCCGGGCGAAGAAGTGACAGAGAGGACACTCCGACATATTATGAGACAGATGAAGCAGGGGCAGGTTCTGCTTGGGTTACGGGATGGAACGGGAAATACGCTGCGTGTTTGCAGACAGGAGGAATAAATGGGGAAATTATACGTTTTTATGGGAAAAAGTGCATCAGGAAAGGATACGCTGTATCGTCTTGTAATGAAAAAACATAAGGAATTACATGCCGTCATTCCCTATACCACGAGGCCGATTCGTGCAGGAGAGACAGAAGGGGAAGAGTATCATTTTGTTACAGAGGAATCGATGCGAAAGATGGAGAGGCAGAACCGGATTGTGGAATGCAGGTGTTATCAAACGGTAAAGGGACCCTGGTATTATTTTACGGCAGAAGACGGACAAATTGATTTTCAAAAGGGAGATTTTGCGTTAATATCCACACTGGAAGGATATGAGAAGATTCGTGCGTTTTACGGTGAAAAACAGGTAGTACCCCTTTATATTGAAGTTGATGACATGCTTCGTATGGAACGTTCTCTTGCCAGAGAAAAACAGCAGGAAACCCCGTGTGTTGCAGAAGTATGCCGGCGTTTTCTGGCAGACGAAGAAGATTTTTCCGAAGAAAAACTTCTTCAAATGGGGATTGTGGAGCGAATTTCCAATATTCATCTGGAGAAAGCACTGGAACATATTGAGGCACTGATACATGAGTGATGCGTGAAAGAAAAAATAGTAGATAAATTGTGGGAAAAGTGCTATTATGAAGTGGATGAGAAATATCCTGTCAGATGACAGAGAGAGGTGATTTCATGGATATCCGCGTGGACAACATGCAGCAGGTAAATCAGACCCGCCAGACAGAGCAGCCACGGCAGACGGAGCAGGATTTTAAATTTACGCTGATGAGTTCCATTGAGGAAGCCGGATTGCAGGAGAGGCTTTCTGTCATGATGGAGGAAATAACCATGCAGGGGAAGAAACTCGGCAAACGCATGGATGTTCGTGACATGAAGCGTTATCGTCGTCTGATTAAAGAGTTTATGAATGAAATTGTTAACCGTTCTCATAAGTTCAGCCGTGAAAATTTTCTTGACAGAAGAGGGCGTCACCGTGTTTACGGAATGATTAAGAGGGTAGATACGGTATTGGATGAATTGGCGTGTGAGCTGATAAAAGAGGAAAAAGATTCATTGGCGATACTAAGTAAGGTAGATGAGATACGGGGGCTGCTGTTGGATATTATTACCTAAACAGATGTGTTTGGATTGGAGGAAATATGTTTTCTTTTTCGGAAATCGTGGGACATGAGCAGATTAAGGCTCATTTACAGGCGGCGATTCGTGATAAAAAGCCGTTTCATGCATATATCTTTCAGGGTGATGAAGGGGTTGGAAAAGAAGCAATGGCCCGAACCTTTGCGGCCGGATTACAGTGCAGGGGAGAGACAGAACATCCCTGTAAAGAATGTGTGTCCTGCCATCAGATGGAATCCGGCAATCAGCCGGATGTTATCTGGGTGTCGAGGGAGAAAAGCAGCCTCGGGGTTGATGAGATACGTGAACAGTTATGTAATACGATGGATATCAAACCTTTTTCCGGACCGTATAAAGTTTACATTGTGCCGGAGGCTGAGAAGATGACCGAGGCTGCACAGAATGCCTTATTAAAGACGATAGAAGAACCGCCGGAATATGGGGTGGTAATTCTTATGACCAGCAATATTACGGCATTACTGCCTACGATACAATCCCGTTGTCTTACTCTTGAATTTCGTCCGTTGAGCACAGCGACGGTTGAGGCTTTCCTTCGTGAACAATGTCAGGTGCCGGATTATCTGGCGAAGGCGAGTGCGGCATTCGCGCAGGGGAATTTGGGAAAGGCTGTACGTTATGCAAAGTCGGAAGAATTTATAGAACGAAAAGATCAGATTTTATCCCTGCTTCGCAGTGTGGAGAGGATGTCACTTTCGGATATGTTAAATGTTATTCGGGAACTGGGGACAAGGCGTGATGAAGTTCGTGATTATATTGATATTATGATGCTTTGGTATCGGGATGTATTAATTTTTAAGGCAACGAAAAATATTAATCAGCTTTTATTCCGGGAGGAAATTTCTCATATATCCGGAGAAGCAGAGCGGCGCAGCTACGAGAAGCTGGAAGAGATTTTGCAGGCATTTGAAAAAGCAAAGATACGTCTGCGAGCCAATGTGAGTTTTGATGTGACCATGGAGCTTATGCTTCTTACTTTGAAATAAATATTTGGAGGTTTGTATGAAGATTATTATAGGAGTGAGTTTCCGCCAGGCGGGAAAAGTTTATTATTTTGATCCCGGTGACCGGCAGATTGAGAGAGGACAGCATGTTATCGTCGAGACGGCGAAAGGGGTAGAATACGGAACTGTCGTTGTTCCCAACCGGGAGATGGCGGAAGAGAAGATTGTGGCTCCATTGAAGAAAATAATTCGTGTAGCAACAGAAAAGGATGAGGAAGCAGAGCAGAAGAATCGGGAAAGAGAAAAAGAGGCTTTTCGAATCTGTCTGGAAAAAATAGAGAAGCACGGTCTGGAAATGAAGCTGATTGCAGCTGAGTATACTTTTGACAACAACAAGCTTTTGTTTTATTTTACGGCAGACGGTCGAATCGATTTTCGTGAACTGGTAAAAGATTTGGCGAGTGTATTCCGTACCCGCATTGAGCTTCGTCAGATTGGAGTACGTGACGAAACGAAGATATGTGGGGGGATCGGTATATGCGGACGCACTCTGTGCTGTCACAGTTACCTGTCGGAATTTGCTCCGGTATCCATCAAGATGGCGAAAGAACAGAATTTATCCTTGAATCCGACTAAAATATCCGGTGTATGCGGACGTCTCATGTGCTGTCTGAAAAATGAGGAGGAGGCATATGAGGAGTTGAACAGCCGTCTGCCTAATGTCGGCAGTCAGGTAAAAACACCGGAAGGACTCCAGGGAGAGGTTCAGAGTGTCAGTGTTCTGAAACAGCGGGTAAGAGTTATTGTTTCGCTGGAAGATGACGAAAAAGAGGTTCGGGATTATGCTGTGGATGAGCTGAAGTTCCGTCCGGGAAGAGGAAAGAACAAAGGAAAAGACAAACATGAAAAAGAACTGAAAAAGCTCGAGGCTATGGAAAAAAAGGAAGGAAAGTCGAAGCTGAATGAGTGACAGAAAAGAGAGAGCGCATGATTTTCTCCGTGAGGGAGAGCGCCTGGATGATTTGCAGAGAGAGGGACTGTGGCTGATTCAAAATCCGTCATGGTTCTGCTTTGGTATGGATGCGGTACTGCTGTCTGCTTTTGCGCATGCAAAGAAAGGGCAGTCGTGCCTTGATTTGGGTTGTGGAAATGGCGTAATTCCCATATTGCTTGCCGGCAGGACGGAAGGTGCCTCTTTCACCGGTTTAGAGTTGCAGGATGACATTGCGGAAATGGCAGAGCGGAGTGTAAAATATAATCAGCTGGAGGAAAAGGTTCATATTGTTCAGGGCGATATTAAGGAAGCCACTTCGATTTTTGAAGCTGCTTCCTTTGATGTTGTAACATCAAATCCGCCATATCTTGCTTCCTGCCACGGTTTGGTAAGCGAGAGCGGACATAAGGCACTGGCAAGACATGAAATTGCGTGTACGCTGCAGGATGTTGTGGAAAATGCGGCGAAACTTCTCCGGCCGGGCGGAAGTTTTTTTCTCGTTCACCGTCCTTTTCGTCTGGCAGAAATAATGACGTGTATGACAGGATGCGGGCTTGAACCAAAGCGTATGCGTCTTGTTTATCCTTATGCAGATAAGGAACCGAATATGGTCCTTATGGAAGGGGTAAGAGGCGGCAATTCGCGCATGAACGTGGAAAAGCCATTGATAGTTTATGAGAGTGAACATGTTTATACGGAGGAAGTGAGGCAGTTGTATTATGGATAAGGAACAAAAAAGAGGAATGCTCTATCTTTGTGCGACACCAATCGGCAATCTGGAAGACATAACAATGCGTGTTTTGCGTGTTTTACGGGAAGTTGACGTGATTGCGGCAGAGGATACGAGACAAAGTGTGAAACTTTTAAATCACTATGAAATAAAGACGCCGTTAGTGAGTTATCATGAACATAATAAAAAAGAAAAAACGCCGGTTCTTATACAGAGAATGTTATCCGGTGAGAACATGGCACTGGTAACAGATGCCGGAACCCCGGCGATTTCGGATCCCGGAGAAGATTTGGTGAGGGCGTGTCGGGAAGCGGGGATTTTGATAACTTCTCTGCCGGGACCGTCTGCTGTTATTACGGCACTGACGCTTTCCGGGATGGACACCAGAAGATTTACATTTGAGGGTTTTTTGCCAATGGACAAAAAGGAGAGAAAGGATGTCTTAGACCGGCTCGTTTCATCTACCTGTACAACCGTTTTTTATGAAGCACCGCACCGTCTGCTAAAAACACTGCGTCTTTTTGAACAATTACTTGGAGGTGAAAGGCCGATTGCGGTTTGCAAAGAACTAACGAAAAAACATGAGGATGTATTTGTGTTTACCTGTGAAGAGGCGGCGGCATATTTTGAGGAATGGGAACCGAAAGGAGAGTATGTACTTGTTGTTGCGGGAATGGAATTGCGGGAGAAACAGCGGCGCCGGCAGGAGAAATGGCAGGAGATTTCCGTAGAGGAACATATGGGAGTATATTTACAAAAAGGATGTACAAAGAAAGAGGCGATGAAAGCAGTTGCGAAAGACCGCGGCGTATCGAAGCGTGATATTTATGCTCAGTTGATGGAGTAATACCGTTCGGAAAAAAGGCAAAAAAGACGCCCTAAGTCTGGGAAGGACTTAGGGCAAACACTAAAGGGATATATGATCAAATCAAACGAGCAAGCTTAGATAATTCAATGATTGAATCCCTGGAAACAAGTTTTCCTTTATATTCAATCAGGTCGTTCGTAGAACCGGTGAAAATGTCAGCAGGTTCTGAACATTTTTTTAATATAATTTTATCATCTTCCGTATAAATTTCCAAAAGCTCCCGATCAGAAAAATTCAATGCTTTACGAAGTTCTTTTGGCAGAGTAATGCGTCCGACTGCGTCCAGCTGCCTTGCGATGCCTGTATCTGTCATGTGTTTACTCCTTGTAACTGTTGCTTGTTGTTATTTTTTTAACATGTTTTACTTTATTACTTTTACGGACTTTTGTCAAGAAATAGAATGATAAAAAAAAAATAAAGAAAGAATGAATATCTTTCCGGAGTTATTTACAGGGAGGAAGTCAACTTCTTTATGACATAAATATGGAATAATATGGGGGAAACGATACTTTATTTTTTTCTCCTAAAGTGTTACAATGTAGGTAGTCAGACTGTGAAAGGAGTGTGTTTCATGAAAAAAAGAAAATTA
>CAZGDT010000112.1:0-5593 GCA_964524245.1 uncultured Eubacterium sp.
CATACATCCGTAAACTCAGCGGCGGTCAGAAAAAACGTGCCAGTATAGCGGTTGAGATGCTGGCAGACCCGGGGCTGTTTTTCCTGGATGAACCGACTTCCGGACTGGATCCGGATACGGAACAGAGTCTGATGCATACGCTTGCGAAACTTTCCAAGAGTGAAGGAAAAACGATTATCATGGTAACGCATACGACACAGAGTATTCATCTGTGTGACAAGGTAATCTTCATGGGGCCGGGCGGCAAAATCTGTTACTGCGGGTCTCCTGCGGAAATCAATACTTATTTCGGGAAAGAAGAGCTTGTGGAAGTTTATAATGAACTGGCAGCCAACGGAGACAACTGGAACGGATATTATCTTCAGAATTACATGCAGGAGCATGGTGAAGAACTGAGAAAGAATCCGGCTGCCGGCGGGCAGGATAAAATGCAGAAAATGTCAGCGGGACACCGGGTATCGGCGATGAAGCAGCTCTTTGTGCTGACGGCGCGGTATATGAGTCTGATAAAGAATGATTTGTCCAGACTTCTCCTGCTTTTCATTCAGCCGGTTGCCATCGCATTTTTACTCTTTTTGGTGGCACAGAATGACACGTTTATCAATCGGAATGATACCCGTTCCATCCTGTTTGCCCTGTCCTGTTCGGGTATCTGGATTGGACTGTTTAATACGATTCAGGAAGTCTGTAAAGAGCGGGCGATTCTGAAACGTGAATACATGGGTAACTTAAAACTCCCCTGTTACATGCTGTCGAAGTATATCGTACAGGGAATAATCTGTCTCCTGCAGGCAACCCTTCTGACCACGATATTTCTCAATCTCCTTGAAAATGGTGCGAAAGAAGGTGCTATCTGGAGCGGACATCCGGGACTGGAAATCTGGCTGACCATGGTGCTGACGATTTACGCCTCTGCTTCCATGGGACTTATCGTTTCTTCGCTTGTGAGAAACGCAGACCGTGCGATGGCATTTGCTCCGTTTGTGCTGATTGTACAGCTTCTCTTTTCAGGCGTTTTGTTTGATTTGAGTGACGGCGCACTCATTGTATCGAAAATTACGGTGAGCCGCTGGTCGATGGAATGTCTGGGAAATACGGCAAATCTGAATGCATTGGACCGTGGGGAAATTGATATCGGCGGCGGTCAGATGATGGAACTGCCGGCGGAAACAGAGGATTTCTTTGTTCGGACCGTGGAGCATTTATGGCATACATGGGGGCTTCTCCTCCTAATCGCCGTAATCTGCGGAGTGATAAGTGTAATTGTTCTGAGAAACCTGAAAAAGGATAAGAGATAGAGAGGAAAAGGAAAGGATTGGTGATTGGAATGAAGAAAAATCGGAAGATTTTGGCATGGCTTTTATCTTTTGCCATGTTGACCGGGTGTCTGGCAAATGGCGGCGTGGTGAAAGCGGAAGATGGCGAAACGGAAACCAAATATACCGTGACGATAACGGCAGGGGAGAACATGAAGTGGTTTTTTAGTGTGGGTCAACCGACCCAGGAGGTGTCAAGCCAAAAATCAATAAAAGAGATTAAGTACGAGGCAAAAGACGGATATTATTTTCCGGCTGATTACGGGGAAAAGTTTAAAGAACTTTCAGAGGTTAAAGACAGTGGCATAAGTTGTAAAGTATCGGAAGATTTGCATACAATAACCATATCAGGAACACCGACGAGAGATGTAACCGTAATCCTGTCGGCGGCGACGGAAAAGAGAACGCAGTCTGCACCGGACGACAGTGTAACAGGTGGCGTGGGGAAAATTACCGGTACAGATGGGTTGATGGAATATAGTCAGGATGAAACAAACTGGACGCCTTGTACTGACAATGAAAAAAATGAAACACCGGTAGACGCGGGAACATGGTATGTAAGATACAAAGAAACGAATGATACAAAAGCGAGTGAGTCAAAAGAAGTAACGGTAACAGCAAATGTTAAAGTCGAATTTGGGGATGGTGCAGACTCTACGATGCAGCTTGCCGATGATTCCGGTGATATGACACAGGAGAAAGTGTCAGGCGAAATAACACCTGTTAAGTACAATGCAAAAGACGGATATTATTTTCCGGATGATTATGGGGAAAAAATTGATGAGGTTAAAGGCAGTGGCTTAAGTTGTGAAGTATCGGAAGATTTGAAAACAATAACCATATCGGGAAAACCGAAAAAGAGTGTAACCGTTACTCTGCCGGCGGCAAAGGAAATAGAGTATACAATTACCTGTATCTATAATAATGGGCAGCCTGATAAGGAGATAACATATAAAATCAACGATCCTGATTTTGACCTGAAGGTACCGGTGAGAACAGGATATACCTTTGTCGGCTGGACAGAGACAGAAACAGGGAAAGACGAAGAACTTCAAAAAGATGTAACAATAAAAAAAGGAAGTTGGGGGAACAAAAAATACTATGCACAGTGGGAAGTAATTCGGGGGGAAATTGCTTACAGCGGTTGTGATGGTGCCGAAAATCCGAATACGACAAATAAATTTGATGTCGAAATAGGGGACGTAGAATTAAAGCCGGCAACGAAAGCCCATTACACCTTTGACGGTTGGTATTATAACGGAGAGAAAATTGAGACGCTGACAAAGGAAATGATGAAAAAAGCCATTGAAGACGGTAAGGGAATCGAACTTGAGGCGAAATGGCTGCCGATAAAACACACCGTTACGTTTAAAGACGGTACGGAGACATCTCTTGAGTTCAATGAGCACGAGGGTGTGTCCGCAGACAAATTTAATGCACCGGCGGCACGTGAAGGTAAAATTTTCTTAGGCTGGTTTGAAAAAACGGACAATAGCGTAACATTTTACACGGAAATCAAACCGGGAACGGTGGATAAAGACATAACCGTAACGGCGGAATGGGCAGACATCAGCATACCGCAGAAAGAACTTTTTGTGGCAAAAGGAAGTGAAAAGAATGCCATTCGCGTCACGACGAATCTTATGGGCGACTACGAAGTTTCTTATCAGTGGATGATGAACGGTCAGAACATGCCAAACGAGAAAAAGGACAGTATTTCGTTGGATGCCGGTACGTTGGGAACGAATGAGTATTCCTGTAAAATCACGATTAAACGAGGTGATTTTGTTTCATCCGGCACGACGGGAAAACAGAAAGTTACGGTATTTAATGATAAAATTTCGATTACCCTGAAGAAAAGCGTAACACTCAAAAGCATTTTCGGTGAGAATCGAAAGGTTACTTCCATGACGAGCGGAAGTAAAAAATATTTGAAAGTCGACGCTAAGAAAGGAACGCTCAAGTCGGTTAAATATAATAAAAAGAAAAAACAGACCGTCAATGTAACAATTACGGTGGATGGTCAGAAAATCAATGTAAAGGTGACGATTAAACTTCCGAAACCAAAAATTGTTGCAAAGAAAGGAAAACGGAAGAAATATGCTTCCGGTTATTTTAGATCTTTTGTTTTGTCATATAAGAATATAGATAAGGGAGCAACAAAAGTAGTTTCAAAAATGTCCAAGAAAAAAAAGGGCAGTTTTGCAAAAGGTCCGAAAATATTGAACAAATTAAAGGGAACAACCGTGAGTGTGAAAAAAGGACAAATCCGAAGAATAAAGATTGTCGTGTACTATGGCAAAGGAAAATCTCCGGAATCTGATTATATTACACTAAAAGGCTAACTGCCATTTGACGAAAGGAAGGAACAATCATGAAATTATGCATGGGTTGTATGAGTAACATAGATGACAATATTACGACATGTCCGTATTGCGGATATGATGAGACGACACTGCGCCAGGAATCCTATTATCTGGATCCCGGTACGGTAGTGGGCGGTAAGTATATCGTCGGAAAGGTCATCAGTTATGGCGGCTATACCATTACCTATCTTGGTATGGATGCGGAAAATAACAGAAAAGTCATGGTGAAGGAATATCTTCCCACTGACTTTTCGACCCGTTCCGATGGTGAAACGGAAGTCACAATTTACTCCGGCGATGCCGTAGAGCAGTTCGAGCAGGGTCTGACCACTTTTCTGAATGAGGCGAACCGCATTCAGCATTTGGAGAACGTGCAGGGAATTGCCAAAGTATATGACTGCGTGGCGGAAAATGATACCGGGTATGTCATTTCAGAGTATGTAGAAGGACAGACATTGAAGGAAATGCTGGAGAGCGGCAGAACATTTACCGTGCAGGAAACGAAAGATTTCATATCTCAGATTCTGGTCGGATTGAGCATGGTTCATCCGCTGGATATCATTCACTGTGACATTTCACCCGAAACGATTATGGTTACCAATACCGGTGAAATCAAACTGATGGATTTCGGTGCGACAAGATATGTGACAACGGCAAATTCCAAGAGTCTTGCCATCATCTTGAAACAGGGATATGCACCGGAAGAGCAGTACCGCAGTAAGGGAGTACGCGGACCTTGGACGGATGTGTATGCACTGGGTGCCGTAATGTACCGTATGATTACCGGAAAAGTGCCGACCGAATCGGTAGACCGTGCACTAATCGATGAATTGAAAGAACCTTCCAAACTTGGCATTGCCATTCCGCAGAATATCGAGAATGCCATGATGAATGCTTTGAATGTGTATCAGAGCGACCGGACACCGTCGGCAGATGTTTTCCTGCGCGAACTGAACAGTCCGCAGGTGAAGAGAATTCAGGGAAGGAAAAATAAAAATGATGTCGGGAAATTCCCGAAGTGGGCGAAAGGACTTGTTGCCGGATTGCTTTGTGTCGTATTGGGAGGCGGAGCATTTGTTGCCTTGAATTGGAATTCGTATGAGGACAGCCAGGGAAGTAATGCTGTACAGGCGGAAGAAATTCTTGGTAATACGAAACGGCAGGCTGATAATAAATGCAAGGAAAAGGGTATTAAACTTGAAGTGAAAAAAGTTGTATTTGATAATACACAGACAGAAGAAGAAAAAATATTGAGACAGGATCCGGCGCCTGGAAAGCCTTTGCAGGATGGAAAGATGACGTGCACTCTTTTAACAAGCAAGATGTGCAATTATGGTGCTATTGGCCCCAAGTATAAAAGTGCTGACTCTCTGGCCGAATATTTGTTGATTGATCCAGATAAAATATGTCAGGAAGCAGTAAAAGGTTTGGGAGAGGACAAACCGGATAATGAAGACTGTGTGTACGGACAATTATTTGGAATCCGATACAAATCAGAATTCATATCAGCGAAACAGATACGTGAAGTGAAAAATAAGGATAAGTTTTTTACCATTTCCGATATTGAGGCTATTTATTATTATGTCAGTCCGTTTTTATATAATAAAATGGACAAAGACTATGTGGGTGAAAATATTGAAAATGTAAGATTTGACAAATGTGATAAAGATAAAAAACCGACAGGTAAGACTGCCGAACCACCGGAGAACGATCGCTATTATTCCTTATCGGAGAATTATAAAAAAGGGTATATCGTCAAACAGAATTATAAAAATGGTAAGGAGTATGATGCCAGAACATCAGAAACGGCACCTTTTGATACCGTCAAAAAACAATTTTCCTGGAGTAAGAAAACAGCAACTCAGCTAAAAAAAGAACTGGAAGATGAGGGCTTTGATGTGAAAATAGAAG
>CAZGDT010000113.1:0-5589 GCA_964524245.1 uncultured Eubacterium sp.
ATATGGTTAATGTTTCCATTGAGCTTTTCTGCGTTGGCAGGGGAGTGACGGAAGACTTCTCAGATTCTTGCCCACATCCCATCATCATCAAAATCAATACGAACATTGCCATTATTATTTTTTTCAAGCTGCATTACTCCTTATCCAAACATCTCATCGCCAAATCCAATGCGGCCTCTACCGTCTGTTGTCTTACCCTGGTACGGTCGCCCGGAAAAATATGACGTTCTACCACAACATTGTCATGAAGGCAGCAGCCAATATAAACAAGTCCTACCGGCTTGTCCTTCGTACCGCCCCCCGGTCCGGCAATTCCTGTAGTGGAAAGTCCCATGTCCGCATGTGCCAGACGTGCACATCCACGACACATCTCCTGTGCTGTTTCTTCGCTAACGGCACCGTAATGGCAAAGGGTTTCATGCGAGACACCCAAAACACTTTCTTTCGCTTCGTTTGCATACGTCACAAAGGCACAATTGAACACTTCTGAAACTCCACTGACATTTACAAGTGTAGCAGAAAGCATTCCTCCCGTACAGGATTCCGCTGTGGTAATCGTATATCTTTTCTTTGTCAGTTTTTTGACAAGTACGGTTTCTGGTGCTGTCTTTCGCATTATCTCACATCCTTCATAACAGCCCGGTTTTTATAAATATAATCCGTCAATGATATTACCGTCAAAATTACGGAGGCATAAATCAATATGCTTTCTATCGTCCGAAAAATCTCATGCTCAAAATGAAATACAAGAATCACTGACATTACCATCTGGACAAATGTCTTTATTTTTCCCCAATAACTGGCAGCAATTGTGACTCCCTTTTCGGCAGCAACAAGACGAAATCCGCTAATGATAAATTCGCGACTGATAATAACTATAACAACCCAGGCCGGCATATTTGTTTCGGAATCTGCCAAAAAACAGATAAGAGCGGCACAAACGAGAAGTTTATCAGCCAAAGGATCCATGAATTTTCCAAATGTTGTAACCTGATTGTATTTTCTTGCAAGATATCCATCAAAAAAGTCCGTAACACAGGCCGCAATAAAAAGGCCTCCTGCCCAATAATCGGAATAAGGAAGTTCCTCCCAAAGCATGGCAATTACGAAAAGAGGAATCATAATAACGCGAAGTATTGTTAATCGGTTTGGTACATTCATTTACTCGTCCTCCTCAAAACATATTTCTCCCATCAAATCATAACCACAGGCTTCCGTTACGCATACCGTCAATATTGTCCCGGACAAAATTTCACGAGTTGATTCAAAGAACAAACAGCCGTCAACATCCGGAGCGTCGCGATAAGTCCTTCCGACATAGACACCGTCTTCCGGCAAAAATCCATCTACAATTACGGACAAATGTTGTCCGATAAGTGATTCATTTTTTTGAAATATTACATTCTGCTCACACTGCATGATTTCATCTGCCCGGGAATGTTTTATTTCTTCGTTTATCTGTTCTTCAAATTCTGCCGCCGCAGTACCTTCTTCCGGTGAATAAGGAAAGACGCCCAATCTGTCGAACTGAATATCAGAAACAAAAGACATGCATTCCCCATGCTGCTCTTTTGTCTCCCCCGGAAAACCACTAATCAATGTGGTCCTGAGCGCTATATCAGGAATCATTTCCCGAATGCGCGCAATCCTGTTTCTTAAATCGGATTGATTCGTTCTGCGTCCCATCTTTTTTAGAATATCATTATTTGCATGTTGAATGGGAATATCCAGATAATGACAGATTTTCGGCTCATTCTTTATTGTCAACAAAAGTTCGTCCGTTATTTCTTCCGGATAACAGTAAAGAACCCGAATCCATTCCAATCCATCTATAGTGCAAAGCTTCTTCAAAAGCTCCGGTAATGCCTTATGACCATAAATATCCACCCCATAAAGGGTAGTTTCCTGTGCAATAACAATGAGCTCTTTTGTACCTCCCTCTGCCAGATATTCGGCTTCCATCAAAAGTTCTTCCATTGGCACACTACGATATCTTCCCCGCAATTTGGGAATAACACAATATGTACATTGCTTATTGCAGCCTTCTGCAATTTTCAAATAGGCAAAATGTCTTGATGAAGTACAAACTCGTTTCGTAAGATTCGAAGGCAAATAATTTAAATCTGCCAGTGTACACCCTTTATGCCCCCGTAAAGTCTGCTTAATAACTTCAAAAATCTGATCGTATGCCGTTGTCCCGACAACAGCGTCCACTTCCGGAATTTCCTGACGAATTTCATCTGCATAACGCTGTGCCAGACATCCTGTCATAATTAAAGAAATACATTTTCCCTCTTTTTTATAAGCAGCCATTTCAATAACAGCTTCAATACTTTCTTCTTTCGCATCATGGATGAACCCGCATGTGTTGACAATTATTATTTCCGCATCCGACGGGTTCTGTGTTATTTCTATGTCATGATCCACAAGCAACGCCAGCATTTTTTCACTATCTACCATATTTTTATCACAGCCAAGTGATATAAAATAGAGTTTCATGCTTCCTGTATTCCTTTCGCCTCTACACAATTTTTCATAAGCATGGCTATCGTCATAGGACCAACACCACCCGGCACGGGCGTAATCGCTGACGCAACAGGCTCAACAGAATCAAAATCGACGTCACCACACAATTTTCCGCCTTCCGGCCTGTGAATTCCGACATCTATCACCACCGCACCCTGTTTTACATAATCTGCCGTTATAAAACGGGGCTTACCAATCGCAACAATAAGAATATCTGCTCTTTTTGTTACTTCTTTCAGATTTTTCGTATGACTGTGGCATATTGTCACTGTGGCATTCTCTCGAAGCATCAGTGTCGCCATCGGTTTACCAACGATGTTACTGCGTCCGACAATGACACATTCCCTGCCATCCGTTTCGACACCACTTCGTTTCAAAAGTTCGATAATACCCGCCGGCGTACAGGAAACAAATCCGGGCTGCCCGATGCTTAACGCGCCCACGCTCTGCGGATGAAAACCATCAACATCTTTTTTCGGAGAGATTGTTTCAATTACCCTGTCTTCATTAATATGAGAAGGAAGCGGCAATTGAACAAGAATTCCATTTACTGAATCATTCTCATTGAGTTCTCTTACTACCCGGAGTAATTCCTCTTCCGTTGTTTCTTCCGGAAGCTCATATGCAAGTGAATGTATGCCAATATATTCACAGGCCTTCTTTTTGTTTCCGACATAAACCGTAGAAGCAGGATCATTTCCTACCTGAATAACAGCTAATGTAATGTCAAGGTCCTCATTTTTTACACGTTCTTTACATTCATCCTTTACCTGTGCGGAAATTATTTTGCCATCAATGATTGTTGCCATATCTTTTCTCCTTTAATCTATTTCTACTATACTGTCCCGAATTGCCTGCATATGAAAATCCGTGCGATTAATAACGTCAGCACAGGCACGCAGTTCGTATACAACATTTTCTGCATCAATAATGTTTTTTTTGTATTTCACCTGATGCTCAAGGCACGCCCAAAAATCCATGGCAATCGTACGAATTTGCACTTCAACCCGCATTTCTTCTTTATGGTCCGAGAAAAACACGGGAACCTCTACAATCAAATGCAGACTCCGATACCCATTCATTTTGGGATTCTTAATATAATCCTTTGTTTTAATCAGCTTAACATCATCTTGAGCTGAAAACATATCTGCCACTTTGTAAATGTCATCGATAAATGAGCAAATCACACGTACGCCCGCAACATCATTTAAATTGTTTCGGACAGATTCTACCGTCAAAGGATATCCTTTTTTCTTTAATTTGGTGCTAATGCTGTCCGGCTGCTTAATCCTGGTTTTGATAAATTCTATCGGATTCCGATTTTTCGTCATGGAAAATTCGTCATTCAAAACCTGAAGTTTTGTCTTAACTTCCTTAATCGCACAACTGTACATCATCATCATTTTTTGAAATTCTCTTCCATCTCCTTCAAATATGTTGTCCATATCTCTTGGCAGACGAAGCTGTTGAAGGTAGGAAGTATGCAGTTCTTCATTTAACATCGTTCTTCTCCATTCTGTAATCCCTAATACCATCAGACCCAAAATACTATATTATATTATAAGTAAAATATAAATAAAGTCAAATAAAATCGGAAAACCGAATAATCACCGATTGCGTTTATTGCGAATCACCTTATAGAATCTTCCATTGTAAAAAACCTTTTTTGGTATTTTTCTCTTTTTTCTTTTTTTGCTCACAACCTTAACAGTGCATTTTTTCCCGGACGATTTCAGAATCTGATACACAATTCCATAACGCTTGAAGCGCTTTCCACTCTTTTCATACTTTTTTACCCAAATCGCTTTTAAAACAATATTTTCCTCCGAGCCATCACTGACAGATTTACTTAATTTCGTTTTATATGTAACCCATTTTCCTGTAGAAACACTCTTCCATCCCACAAATTGATAATTTTTTCTTTTTGGTTTCTTCTTTGGTACAATGCCTCGATTTCCCCATTGAATTCCGGACACGGATTTTATTGTTTTTTTCGTTCCTGTTTTATAAATTATTGTATAACTGCTCGGATAATTATCTGTATCCGCTTCTTCTTCCACTGTCTCCTCAATCTTATTTTGATTTTCAAAAACTTGATTATCTGTTTTTTGAAACTCCGTATCTTTTTCCCATTTTGCATACAAAATGGATGAATCTGACACCAAAACACCAAACGGCCATGCCTCTCCCTCACATTTTGCATTTGCATACCATCCCTTAAAAACAAATCCTTCTCTTCTCGGGATTTCAGGTGCTATGTCACTTTCACCCTTCAAATAATACTGCGCCGGGACACGACTACCACCTTGAGAATCATATAATCTTCGTATGCCAAGGCTTAACTGCAGCGTGACTTCCAGTGCCGTATCCTCATATCCGGTTTTATACCTATAAGACAGTTCTTTCATATAATCGGAACAAACAGCCTGTCCCGTCGCTGTTTTATAATCTGAATTAATCCCATCTCCGCATGCCCCATCAATTTCAACCTGACATACTTTCTCTAAATCAAGTGCTGAGTTCAGGTCAGACAGGTCAGCCCAATATTTTCCATTATTCTCATATTCTCCTGCAAAACGCTGCTGTTTGGAAAGATCTGCATAAGTCAATTTAGAGTTATGAGTCAAATCAAGAGCAGTAAGCCCATTCCCATGAATATCAAGGTATTCCAGTATTATGCATGCAGTCAAATCAAGTTCTTTCAGATTTGCATTATGGCAATCAAGTTTTTTTAGTTTTATGTTTCCTGACAAATCCAATTCATTCACGTTTGTGTTTCCACAATATAATTCCCTCAGCTTAGGAAATGCCTCTAGACCATTCATGGTACCAAGTTCTTTTTCGCCATTTAACGAAATCACACGAACCAGTTCGCACTCTCCGGCCGAAAGAAATCCATCACCATCCATATCAAATGAAAGTCCTTCATATTCACCGCTTGTAAACTCTGCTTTCTGTAAATATTCTAAAAAAACCGGATCTTCAATAACTGTCTTTCCTGCTGTATCCGTTCCATCACGCAGAGAAATCGGATAAATCGGTAATTCTTCTTTTGCTTCACTT
>CAZGDT010000114.1:0-5576 GCA_964524245.1 uncultured Eubacterium sp.
CCTTTTTTGTATGACTTTATTCGATTTGTATCAAGGATAAGTTTATTATATTTCTTTTTGGTTCGCACATAAACATCCAAATGAGTTCCCTCATATTTTTCCAATTTTATTTTAAGGTATTTAAAATTTTTATTCTTTTTTTTCTTCACACTGATAGAAGGTGTTTTTAACGGACGGATTGTCTTTTTTACCGGTTCTGAAAATGTCCCTTTCTGTGTTTTTTTATCTCTGGTACGTACGGCACGGATTTTATAGTATCGGGTCGTAGTTTTTGTGACAGCCTTGTCCAGGCAGGTATGGGCAGGGGCAGATACTTTTTTATAAAGGGACCAGCCGCCATCTTTTTGGGAGGAACGGTAAATTTCATAGGAATCAGCGTGTGTGTTGCTGTTCCAGGTAAGCCGACACTGATTTGGCTTTTTTATTTCAGCACTCAGACCGCTTACGGTCAGATTTGGAGCGGGAGTTTGAGAAGGTGTGGGAGAAGGAGATACGGATGAGACGGAACCGGAAGAGGAAGCGTGGGCGGTGGTAATGGAATCAGCTTTTGGGGTCGGACTGGCAGAGGGAGCGTCGTTGGGAATAAAAATAAGTCTTTTTATCCGTACGGCGCGTGCAATGTTGTCTTCTGATTCTAAAGCAATCTGCAGGGAAATACAGTCAGGTGTCTCCGTAAGATTTGTCAGGTTAAATCGCACTTCTCCGCTTCCGGTTCCCAATTGATGAAAGTAATAAAAGATAAGCCCTTTACCAAATCCGTGATTATAGATACTTTTTCCGGTTTTAGAATCAAGGGTGGTAGTATTTGTGTTATTTAAGGCAATTTTACTATAAGCTACCGTGCTGTAGTATAAATCTTTCATTATTGTCGAAGAATCCGTAACGGAAGCATCGGAGTACATTTCATAATGTACACGCAGTTCTTTATAGTCGGAAATATTAAAATTTTTCGGATAATCAGATTGTTCCGAAAATTTAACTGTACCGCTGTGTTTTGTGATTAAAGTATCCGGCTCCAATACCAGTGCGTTTGAAGGAATATCCGGTGTGGCGGAAGGAGTGGGAACAAGTGTGGGAACAGGAGTAAGCAGAGGGGCCTCGACTTCATAGTTTACCTGGTAATACCGATTCATGCCATCGGCCGTTTCTGCATATATGTAATACCCATCTTCTTTTTTTTCAGTGTGCCATGTTACGTCTTCCCGTCCGAATTCCAAAGAAATGTCGTCCAGAATGGAAGCTATGTTTTCGTCAGTAGCGGGAAGCGTTCCTCTGAGTTCAAGGGTACATCTCCAATAAGGACTGCTTTCGAACGTAAAGGCGCTGTTAATGTTTTCCCCGGAAATATTTTTGATTTTAAAATTACCGTATCGGTTCGCATTGTCCTGCCTGTAATACAGCTGATAGAATTGTGAATTTTCTTCTTCATCCATAATCTTTAAAAGAGCAATTGCCGTTGTATCATTACAATTTTCCTGATATTCGTCTGTATCCGGGAGGAAAATTTCGTGGCTTGCCGGAGAAGCAGAATTTGAATGATATACGCGGAGTGAAGACAATATCTTTTCTATCGTATCCTCAGTATCCGGAAGGAAGCCGGTCAGCTTAATCGAATCATATGCGGAAAAACTGCTTACATAAGGCGAGGTGAGACGGCGGAACGTGACAGATGTTATCTCTTCATTCGAATAAGTGACGGATTTACAGTAACAGATGGAAATATTGTTGGTTGTTCCGTCACTTCCGGTAACGGCAAGAACATTATTTTCCGTAATATGAAAAGAAGTTGATTCGTCTGCGAATTCCGGATTCAGGCTGCTGCAGAGTGCCTCCATGTCGACGTCATCATTCTCGGCAGAACCATACAGATACAGCGTATTCTGGCGGGTTTCCCAATGCTTGAAACCGCTTCCGGAGACAGCCGTGATTTGCAGGGGCGAATATTGTGCATTTGCGTCGTGTTCATAATAAATATCACAGTCTTTGCGTAAATTGTTATCTCCGTAAAGTGTAATGGTGCCGATAAGCTGCCGGAAAATGGTAGAGGGAAGAATGGACGAATCCGGTACGCAGAATTCGTAACTGATCTTGTAATCGGTGACAGCAGAACTAAATTCGAATTCAATATCTTCCAGTAATTTTTTCATGTTTTCTTTTGTATAGGTAAGGTAAGAAGAAAGTGTGAGTGAGGATGTGCCGGAAAAATTTAAAACAGGCGTTTTACCGGCAAGATAAGGACTGCAGGCGTCTTTGATGTACAAATCTTCATCCGTTATGACATAAGAGGAATCCGTATATTCCATATAGCAGAGGCCGACAAACCGGATGTCACCCTCATCATTGGTCAGTCGGATACCGGCTTTGACAAAATTGTTCTCATTATTGAAGCCGGTAGCATCTAGAAAGTCATTCAAAGTCAGAAGTTCGCAGGTGCTAACCTGATAATTTCCTATGATTTCGGCAGATTGAAGCTCTTTATACAGATTTATGTCCGATGCCGGAATTGTTCCGGTGATGGTAAGAAAAGAAACATTTTCTACTTCATCAGGAAGGAGGGATTCATCCAGGGATGTTTCCCCGATATTCCACACAAAAGGAGCGACAATATCGGTTATCGCCATGGGGGCATTGGAATCTTCCTTTGCCAGGACGACGGAATCAGAGCTGTGATTGTTACATGGAAAAATGGATAGGATAAGACAGAGTACCATAAAGCAGGTCATGAGTCTTCTTTTTTTTATTTTCCATGTCTTCATATGAGGTCTTCCTCCCGAATAAATTGTATTAAGTTCAGTATATCATAGGAAAAGAGTGCGTTCAAGAGAAAAGGAATGATGATATATTTCTTAAAAACTCCGTCGATAACTTGTTATTTTTGACGAATGTGCTATAATAGTTAAGATGTATCAAAAACTCGGTAAAGGAGGAAATTTCATTGGGACAGTCAACCTTTAAGGGGGGCGCACATCCATATGAGGGGAAGGAACTCAGTATGCATTCTCCGATTCGGACCATAGAGCCGAAGGAGGAACTTGTTTTTCCTATGAACCAGCATATTGGAGCCCCGGCAACGCCTGTTGTAGCGGCAGGTGATACTGTGAAAATGGGGCAGATTATTGGCGAAGCGTCTGGATTTATTTCAGCCAATGTCGTAAGCTCTGTTTCAGGAGAAGTAAAAGCAGTGGAACCGAGACTTTTGTCTTCGGGAGAGAAGGCTGCCTGCGTGGTTATTGCCAATGACGGCATGTATCAGCCGGCAGATGATGTCGGACAGGAGAGAGACTACACGCAGTTAACAAAAGAGGAGATTCGTCAAATTGTCAAAGATGCCGGCATTGTCGGTATGGGAGGGGCAGGATTTCCTACACATGTCAAGCTGACGCCGAAGAATGAAGAAGATATTGATTATGTTATTGTAAATGGTGCTGAATGTGAACCGTATCTCACATCGGATTACCGATTGATGCTGGAAAGGTCGGAGGATCTGATTCACGGACTGAAAGTAGTTCTTTCTCTGTTTGAGAATGCGAGAGGAATTATTGCCATTGAAGATAATAAACCGGAAGCGGCTGCCCGACTGATGTATCTGACGGATTCGGACCCTGCGCTGGAAGTCCGTGTTTTGAAAACGAAGTATCCGCAAGGTGCGGAGCGTCAGGTAATTTATGCAACTACGGGACGAAAGATTAATTCTAAAATGCTGCCGGCAGATGCCGGATGTATTGTTGATAATGTACAGACGATACTGGCAGTGTATGATGCTGTATGCAAGTCGACACCGTCCATGAGCCGTGTGATGACACTGACGGGGGATGCCATGGCAGAGCCTCAGAATTATATGGTGAAGTTTGGTATGAGTCACGCGGAAGTTCTGGAAGAAGCAGGCGGACTTTCGGGAGAAGCTAAGAAGATCATTTCAGGCGGGCCGATGATGGGCATGGCGATGTATGATTTAAATACACCGGTTGTGAAAACCAGTTCGTCGATTCTTGCCATGAGTGAAGATGAAGTTGAAAAGTTCGAGCCGACGAATTGTATCCGTTGCGGACGCTGCGCGACGGTATGTCCGAGTCATCTGGTTCCGCAGATGATGGCGCAGGCGGCAGAACGCAATGATTTGGATTATTTTCAGAAAATTCATGGTATGGAATGTTATGAGTGTGGTACCTGCACATATGTGTGTCCGGCGAAAAGACGTCTGACGCAGATTTTCAAGCAGGCCAGACGCGCCGTTATGGATAACGGAAAGAAATCATAGGCGTCAGGAAAAGCCGTTTATGGAAATGTGCTACGAATGTGGCAGAATGGAGGAAACAATGGAAGAAAAATTATGGAACGTTTCTTCATCTCCTCATGTACGGGACCATTCTTCTACGCAGTCCATCATGAGAGATGTTGTAATCGCCCTGTTGCCGGCTACCGCTGTTGGTATTTATAATTTCCGGCTCAGTGCGGTATTGGTAATATTAACATGTTGTGTATCCTGTATGCTGGCGGAATATATCTGGCAGAGAGCCATGAAACAGAAAGTTACAACGAATGATTTTAGTGCTCTTCTGACGGGACTTCTTCTGGCGCTGAACCTGCCGGCCACCATGGGACATCCGAAGTATTTATGGATGTGCATACTGGGCAGTGTGTTTGCGATTATCGTTGTGAAGCAGCTGTTCGGCGGACTGGGACAGAATTTTATGAATCCGGCATTGGGAGGAAGATGCTTTTTAATGTTGTCATTCAGTAGTGTAATGACAAGTTTTACCGTAAAAGAGGGAAGCAGCTGGCTCTACGGCATATCAGTTGATGCAACCAGCTCGGCGACACCTTTAATGCAGGTCAAAGAAGGCGGTTATCCGGATCTTGTCAAAATGTTTTTGGGAACAACGACGGGAACGATTGGTGAAACATCTGCAGCGGCGCTTCTGCTTGGAGCTGTTTACCTGTTGCTTCGCCGGGTGATTGACTGGAAGATTCCGGTTGTTTACATTGCGACTTTCGCCGTGTTTGATATTTTGTACATGATGGCGGCAGGAGCGGCCGTTTACCCGCTGTTTTACGAACTTTGTGGCGGCGGTCTGATTTTGGGTGCGTTCTTCATGGCGACGGATTATGTGACGAGTCCGATTACGTTCAAAGGTAAAATTATTTATGCAGTACTGCTCGGACTGCTGACCGGACTGTTCCGCTTTTTCGGTGAATCGGCGGAAGGCGTTTCTTTTGCCATCCTAATTAGCAATTTGTTTGTACCATTGATTGAACGCATTACGGTTCCTAAAGCATTTGGGAAGGAGGCGAACTAAATGGAGAAGAAAGATACCATGATAAAGGACGCCCTGATCCTGTGTGCCATCACACTGATTCTGGGAGCTATACTTGCCGGGGTTTATATGTTGACAAAGAAGCCGATTGATGAAGCGCAGATAAAGGCGAATAACGAAGCCTGTGCAGAAGTGACGGTGAAAGGCGATAAGGTAAAGGATAATGATGCGGGTGCCGTGTCCGGTGCTGCCGTTTACCTGAAAAGCCATGACCTCTCTAACACGGAAGTGAAAGAGGGCGAGAGCGGTGATTTGCTTTCC
>CAZGDT010000115.1:0-5521 GCA_964524245.1 uncultured Eubacterium sp.
TTTCACACCGTTGACAACGGCATAAATCGTTGTCGTACCCTTCTTTCGTCCCGTTACAAGACCGGTAGAAGATACCGTCGCTATATTAATATCTCTGGAATACCACGTCACTCCCGTACTGATTTCGTTAACATGGAGCTGTTCCGTATCATACTGACGTAATTTCACCGCTTTGCGATTCAAGTCAACGACAAGCACGTCACAATAGCCATACAAACCGGTCGGCGTAGTTCCATAGATCGTTGCCTCACCGGCGCGTTTCGTCTTGATTTTTCCGTACCGGTTGACGGTAGCTACCTTTTTATTATCTGAGTGATAAGTAATCTTCGTCGTTGAATTCACCGGATTTAACGTAATGCCGGATTGCGCTATCTTTCCTTTTGCAACTGTTATCTGGCTGTTTGCCACACTGATTCCGGTTGCCTCTATCGGCTCCGTAACACGAATGATACATGTCGCTGACTTGCCGGAACCATCCTTCGCCGTTGCCTTAATTTTTACGATACCCTCACCAACTCCCAATACTCTGCCGGAGCTGCTGACAGTCGCTACCGATTTTTTATCCGTTGACCATTTAACAGACTTAATTGTGGCATTCTTCGGCAGCACTTTCGCTTTCAATTTCATTGTACTTCCCACCAAAAGCCGGCCGGAATATTTGTTAAGCTTAATTTTGGTAACCTTCCGAACTACTCTGACTTTACATCTTGCATAAGCACCGCTTCCATCTTTTGCCGTCGCTTTAATGTAAGCCGTTCCAATCTTCTTTCCCTTGACTTTGCCGGAAGAAGTTACCGTAGCAACCTTTTTGTTGCTGGATGTCCATTTAACTTTTTTATTCGAAGAACCGGTAACCGTAGCCGTCACATAGAAGGATTTCCCCTTCTTCAAATACTTCATGGTCGGCGTAACCGTCACTTTCGTATCGTTGGCAACCGGTTTCGCCACTACATCAATCAGATATGAAACGGAAAAACCGCCGTCCACACTGGTTCCTACCACCATGGTCGTTCCCGCTTTTACTCCGGTAACCTTAACATTAGTCTGGCCGGAAGCTTCTATTTTAGCAATACCTGAGTCTGCCACCGTCCACTTCATTTCTTTATTATAAGCCGATTCCGGAACAAAAACAGGTGCAATGGTAATGGAACTTCCCACATAAACTTTCTTTCTTGCCTCATCTGCCTTAATTGCCGTGATTCCGTCACGGACAAAAACCTGCACAACATCAAGCGTTGTCGCCGTTTTGCCATTGTAAGCCCGCGCTTCTACAAATGTTTCTCCGGATTTTTTACCGGTAACCTTACCATTGGCATCTACTGTTGCAATCGACGTATTATAACTTTTCCATACAATCGTATCCGTCGCATTTTCCGGGGTGAATTTCGCAGTCAGCTGCTCTGTCCTTCCGGTAAGTACCGTCAGAGATTTTGGTTCAATCTGAATCGCCGTGGACGGCTGCTTTACCGTGATTTTTATTGTATTCGTTCCCGTTTGCGGAGACGTAATATTGATATACACCGTTCCCGGTGCTTTCGCTTTGAAGGAAGCGATATCCCTGTCTTCGTCATAAGGAAGTATCTCCACACAGTCTTTCGCTTCTCCCGTCGGCGTCCATGTCAAATCTGCAACCGTATTCTTGGGTTCGTAATCCACTGTTATGGAATGCGTATCCCCCACATTCATTGTAAATTCCGTCTCACTCAGAACAATCTTCTCAGCCGAGCCAATCACTGTCAGGAGACAGGATGCCATGACACCGTTCGGATTGTTCACCGGACGCACGGTTATCAGCGTTACTCCGGCGTTTACGAACGTAATGTAACCGTCATCATCCACCGTCGCAATCGACGTATCGGAACTGGTCCAGATCAAATCCGTATCCGTTGCATTTGCCGGGGTCCATGATACATCATTTTTACCCATGTTATAACCGTCTTTGTAACGTGCAACCGACATCTCTTCATTCTTTAAGGATATACTTTGAATTGCTGACCGTACGGTAATACGGATTGTCTTTCGATCCGTCTTGTTTACCGTATTTTCCACAATCAAATCTGCTGTTCCGGTTCCCGTCGCCGTGATTACGGCACTCTTGTTATCCGATGCCGGTACTACGGAAAAGACATTGGCATTTGCCGTGGAACAGGACCATGCAAGCGGTGCATTTGTAATCGCCTGTGCAATCACCGCCTTAATCGTTGTGCTCTCTCCGACAAACATACTCATCTCTTCCACATTCGGATCCAGCTTAAATGAACTCATCGCCGGCTCCACGACAACCAGACACTGCGCCGTAATTGTCTTACCAAATGAATTCGTCAGGGAAGCTGTAATCGTGACATCTTTTCCTGCCGTATTCTTTACTGCCGTTATCAGACCATTCTCATCTACCGTAACATATCTGCTGTCCGAGCTTTCATAACGAACCGGGTCATCGTACGTGCCGTTGTATGTTGCCGTCAGCTGATATTGAGCCTTCTCAGCCAACGTAATATTCGTTGCGCTGAGACGCAGCTGATCTTTTAAATATACCGTCACATTGAACACCGTCGGCATCGCTGCCACGGCATCGGCATCTTCCGCGTCGATTCCGAGTAGTTCTGCTACTTTTGTTTTATATGCGGGTTTTACCTCAACACGGTTTTTCAGGGTTCCTTCCGATACATTATTCTTGATTTTCAAAATGCCCGTTGTTTTGTCATATGTGGCATAATTGCTGATGGAGCCGCCATCCTTCGTCCAGTTTGAAGAATTGAAATAGGTGGAAAAATCGGACTGCGTCATGCCGAACGCTTCCGCCAGATTCCAGGAATCACCCGACCCCAGTGTTTCTTCTTTGTCTCCAATCTGTGCCGTCAGCGTAAACGTAATAACCGTCGGGCTGTAGCTTTCGGTATGGTCCTCTTCACTCTTATATGTTCCATTGGTATAAAACTCAATAACATATCTTCCGGCAACACCTTCAACCTTTAATTCATTGTTGTACATGCCGGACGGTATAACGGAAATCAAATCAGATTCAAGTCCGAGGGAATTTGCGATAACTTTTGGATTTCCAATTCCGTCATCCTGTTTCACAACCCATATAATCTTATTACGGACGGCCTGACTGTTGTTGGTAAATACCGTGTCCGTATACAGATAAGAGCCGGAACTCATCTTTTGTTCCGTCAGTGAATTCGTGTACCCGCTGCCATTTGTGCGGGACACTTTCGGCTTGATGTATACGTTCAGCAAAGCGGTATACGTAACACTTTCCCCTTCCGGTGTATAGGTCGCCATAACCTGTGTCCGCCCGGCACCTGCCGGTTTCAGAACACCTGTATTTTTCTCCACGGTAACCACTTCATCATTGGAGCTGATCCACTGCGCATCCGCTGCTTCACCAAAGTTCAGATTCAGCTGCACCGGCTTGTCATCCGCATACATAATAAGGGAACGCTCCGTATCGGACTCATTTACAAAACGATACAAATCCGCATCTAAAGACGTATCGATTGCGAACATGACATTAATATTACAGGTGGTACTTCCCAAAACTGCATTTCCATTCATGCTGTCCTTCACGGTAGCCACTACCGTCACCATACCGGGGGAAACTGCACGAACATTCGCAATCATTTTGTTGGTAGAGCTCTGCTCCAGTGTAGCAAACTGCGTAGCTGCCGAATCGGCAAATGTCCACTCTACCACGTATTGGTCTTCATCATATGCTGTTCCGGTTGTTTCCAGCTTCAAAGGGATACTCCCCGATGTCATCTGAAGCGTATCCGCCGGATTCAATGCCTGACCATTATAAGTAATAAAAATCTCATCTGCCGCACGGCTGTAATCCTTGCCATACAGCACTGCCACAAAGGAAACGGCCACAAGCAAAACAGCCGCCGACAGTATTCGTATTCTCTTCTTCACTCGATCCGTCATATATGGTACCATACCTTTCTCAATCCTTGTCTTCCGACACCCTGTATGCAATATTCACCGTTATGTATATCGGGATATTTGAAAAAAATATTAGTCGTTCTCTTTCGTTCCCCTGAAAACAAAAAACCTGCTGATAAAATAATTAATGATAATAACGAGAACCTGTGTTATAAGTTTGGCAGCAAACAAAAACGTGTCGGAACCCGGCACCAAAACAGCCGCCAGCTGTACACCGCCAAGTTCAATCACCATCGTGGATACACGGCCGCCTGCAAATCGCAGAAATTCAGCCATCAGCTCCCGAATTCCTTCCGTTTTTGAAAGAAAAACATATTTTTTATTTGTAACATAAGCAAAAATTACGGCTGCAATAATACCAATCAGATTCCCGGCAAAAGTCCCCAGAGCAAATCCGCCGGCATAAATCCCCGCCCAACCCAGTGCATACCAGAAAAACCAGGTAAGCACCAGGTTTACAAGCGTGGTGCAGGCTCCGAAAAACAAATATAATAACTTATCTTTATATTTCTGATAAAATGGCCACATAAATCGAAACGGCTTCCAACTTACGATCCGGTCGAATATGTCATGAATCTCCATTTCCTGTTTCTCTGCCATAAAAAATTCTCCTGTCTTTTTATTCGTCTACATCCACCTGCAGAACAGTGCTGATGTGATTCTTCAATTGTTCTTCACGGCCGGTGATAAAAGATTTCATATCCTTCACACGTCCGTCCACGTCACCTCTTCCGAAGCGTGCTTTGTTCTGCACCATCAGCGGACGGTATATTGCTGCCATGTCATCCAGCGCTTTCGTTGCCTTGGTTACATTAAAGTTCGTACGACAGATCTCCATCAGCGTTTCCGCAAACTCCTGACAAAAATCTTTGTTTACAACCAGGGATGCAAAAAGTTCATCCTTCTGAACTGCCTCCAGAATGCGGTTTGTCTGACCGCCATTGTCCTGTCCCCACAGATTCATGGAATACTCCGTATCATAAAGCATGTAGCGCCACTTCGTATCTCCATAATCGGAATCTTCTTTTTCTCTGGTTCTCCACAACTGTGTATTGTTGTTCGGCCAGTCCATGTTGCCGATATAGATTTCCGTAGCATAATAGTCCATAAGACTCTGAATATCAACCATTTCCTTGAATGCTTCATAATTCTCGGAATTTGACATATCCTTTTTCGCCATGGCTTTTAATTCATCATAGAGCGCCGCATCTTCTTCTGTTCCTTCATCAATCTCACCATTTTTTACGACAACCACATTATCTTTTTCCACGCCATATTCCTCTTCCAGATAGTTATCGGAATAGCGCTCCATCAGATTGTACAGTCCCCAATACTCACCATTTAAGAATACTACACACGGACGGGAACTCTGTGTCGCAAAATCACGGTTACTTACCATACTCTGGATAAATACATCCTGCATCTTGCTGTAAGCATACTCATTTCCACCATTACGTAAGATGAATCTCTTATACTTCTTCGTCGGAGAGCCGTCTGCATTGACTGCCCCCGGAATCAGCTGGTAACCTTTCAGATTCTTCATCCCCAGTTCTTCGCGGAAATACAGGCGCATACT
>CAZGDT010000116.1:0-5342 GCA_964524245.1 uncultured Eubacterium sp.
CGTCAAACGGATACTCTGCAATACCCATAAGCTCAACATGTGTATATCCCATGTCAACCAGATAATCCCCCAGCATGTCCGCCAGCTCACGATAACCGTAATTCCCATTGTCGTCATCTTCGATTCTCTTCTTCCACGATGCAAGATGTACCTCATAAATACTCATCGGTTCTCTGTCACGTACCTCTCTCGTTTTCTTCCGATGTATTTTCTGATAGGCAGCATCTCCCCACTCATACCCATCTGTCGAAAAAATACGTGATGCGTTATCCGGACGAAGCTGTGCATAATTGCCATACGGATCCGTCTTGTATAGTTTATCTCCGCACCGGGTAGTAATCTCATATTTATAAGCAGCACCTTCCCATGCTCCCGGTATAAACAATTCGAAAATTCCGCTGCTTCCTCTCATAATCATTTTGTGCAGACGGGCATCCCACATATTGAATTCACCAACAACACTAACGCTGCAGGCATTCGGTGCCCAGACAGCAAACTGCGTTCCTTCCACACCGTCCCGAATCATAGGGTGAGCGCCCAGTTTTTCATAGATGCGGTAATGATTCCCTTCTGCAAAAAGATAACGGTCCAATTCTCCAAACATGCCGTTGAAAGCATAGGGATCATCAATTTCAATCACATCATCTTCCGCATACTCAATGCGAAAACGATACTTTTTCAGCCATTTTGATTTCTTATCAATGACACAGGAAAAGAAACCCTCCGGCCGGGATGGCTCCATCTCACGAAGCGTGCCTTTCTTCGGCTCTACCAGCCACATGCGCTTTGCGCATGGGCGGTAGGCCGTAAAAATCTGCACATCATTTTCTTTATTTATATGACATCCAAGCAAATCCTGTGGAGCGTTGATAATTCCCTTCTCCAGTTCTTCCAATAGTTCCTTACTTAACCTTTGTTCCGGATACGGATTCATGATTCACCCCCTGCATTCATTATCCCAGTGTATCAAGCAATTCCTTAACAATGTCTGCTAATTCTTCCGATTTTTGATTGGCATCTGCCAAATCTGTTCCTACAACGCCAAAATAGATTTTAATCTTCGGCTCCGTACCGGATGGACGAACGCACAGCCATGCATCCTCTGTCAACTCAAAATAAAGCACATTGGATTTCGGAATTCCCGTTTTCTTCGTTTCACCGCTCTTTACATTGCGGATAACATCTTTTTCGTAATCTCTCGTCGCCAGTACCTCATATTTGCCAAACTGCATCGGCGGATTGTTGCGAAGATTATCCATAATTGATTGAATCTTCTGCAATCCTTCAATCCCTTTATGCGTAATTGCAATAACGTCGTCTTTGTAATAACCGTATTTTTCGTACATTTCCAGCATGGCATCCCAAATGGTCTTACCACGTAATTTGTAATATGCTGCCGCCTCACAGAGAGCCATGGATGCTACAATGGCATCTTTATCTCTTGCATGTGTTCCGATCAGACATCCGTAACTTTCTTCAAAGCCAAACAGATAATGTCCTTTTCCCGTAGTCTCCATTCGCAGAATTTCCTTCCCAATCCACTTGAAACCGGTAAGACATTCCGTCACTTTAATGCCATAATATTTCGCCATCGCATCCACCATATTCGAGGTCACGACCGTCTTAATCAGCTCACCGTCTTCCGGAAGTTTACCTTCCAGGGCAAGTTTCTGACCAATTTCATAATCTGCCAGAAAACTTCCGGACATGTTTCCGGTCAGACAAATGTATTCACCGGTTGCCGTATCTTTTACATATACACCCAAACGATCTGCATCCGGGTCAGTCGCCAGTACAAGATCCGCATCTTTTTCCTTCGCAAGTTTTAAAGCCAGCTCAAACGCCTCTGCTGCCTCCGGATTCGGATAACTGACTGTCGGAAATTCGCCATCAGGCAATTCCTGTTCCGGCACAACATAGACATTGGTAAAACCTAATTCTTTCAAAATACGGCGTACCGGCAAATTTCCGGTTCCGTGGAGCGGTGTATAAACAATCTTTAAATCCGCTGACGCTTTTTTTATACAATTCGGATGAAGTACATTTTTCTTTAACTCTTCCATGTAACGGTCATCCACTGCCTCACCGATTGTTTCATACAGACCGGCCGCTTTTGCCTCTTCTTTATCCATTGTTTTCACGGCAGCATAATCCGAAACTGCCTTAACTTCAGCCATAATGCCGGCATCATGCGGAGGCGTAATCTGTGCCCCATCCTCCCAATAAACTTTATAGCCGTTATATTCCGGTGGATTGTGGCTTGCCGTAATGTTAATGCCTGAAATGCATCCCAATTCTCTCACGGCAAAAGAAAGCTCCGGTGTCGGACGAAGGGACTCAAATACATATGCCTTAATACCGTTTGCTGCCAGAGTGCAGGCTGCTTCATCCGCAAACTCAGGCGACATCCGACGGGAATCATATGCGATGGCAACTCCCTTTTTCTGCCCTTTCTGTCTGATAATATAATTTGCCAGCCCCTGCGTCGCCTTACGCACCGTATATACATTCATACGATTGGTTCCTGCTCCGATAATTCCGCGAAGTCCGGCTGTCCCAAACTCTAAATCCGCGTAAAAACGCTCTTTAATTTCATTTTCGTCCCCGGCAATACTTTCCAGTTCCTTTTTTGTGTCGGCATCAAAATAAGAATTTGCCAACCACTCCTCATACATTTTTTTATAATCCATCATATCCTCCTTACCGCCGTTTCCGGCATTATACTTTTGCTCCCGGAGAAGCTGTATCATCACCCTTTACGGGAAATATACTCTAGTTTTCCTTTTCTAAATCCGGAAAAGTCCACGAAATATCTTTGCTGTCATCGGCAATTTCCACACTGTAAGTCTTCGTTGTATAACCGGACTTCGTGAGAGATAATGTCAGACTTCCAATCATTTTTGAAAAACTGCAGGGAACTTCCCCTTTATAGGTTCCATTCACATATACGGCAGCCCCGGCAGGAGCACTCACCGTAATCTTGTGATCCGCATCATAGGTTACCGCAGTTGATGAAGAAGTCGAAGAATCCGAATCACTCTCCGAAACAGAACTGTCTGAACTTTCCTCTCCGGTATCCACCTCCGCTTTTTCCTCTGCCAAATCTATATGCACCGTAAGGCTGGCATCTTGAATGGAAATAATGCCGCTGTAGGAATTGTATCCTTCTAAAACTACTTTTACGGAATGATTGCCGTATTTAAGAGAGACCGTTTGCGAAGGATCCGTCAGTGCACCATTCACATAAAGCTCTGCTCCCTGTGGATTTATGTCAAACTTCACGCGCGAAGTATCCGGCACCTGACTCTGGTACTTCGAAATATCCACCCGGGTTACCTGCCCGCGTTTTACCTGTACCGACACTTCTGCCGTCAAATCACCGTTTGTCATTGACAATAGTCTCGTTCCTTCCGGTACCACCAGAAGCATGTCCTTCGACACAGGCAAAATAGCCTCTCCCTGTATTGTTACGGTTCCGCCGGTAAAATCTTTGCAATGAGTCGGCTGAATATAACCATGCCCCCGCGTCACAATAACAGAGAATGCCTGTCCCTTCACACCCCGAAAGGTAACTTCATCTTCCGGCGTAATCTCCATAGGATCAATCCGCCTGCCTTCCGAACAGACAACAAGATTGGAAGTGTATGGATAATTTACCCCGCGGACGGTAAGATACTTCGCTTCCGCATTTACCTGCATGGAAACGCCTTCATGCACGGTGATGTCGGAAGACTGTTTCATCTTCTCAATTTTCTTTCCATCTTCGCTTGTATATACATCATACACCTCACCGGGCTCTATCTCCGAAGCTGTCATTTCTTTATCATTCTTCGTCAGAATCCGTGTCCCTCCCGTGTATGGATACGTTTCCACGGTCTCAAAAGATGTATTATAAAATTCTATCGTACCCGAAGCTGCATCGACCGCTTTCACGGCACCGGCAAAATCAACGCCTTTTTCGTATTTTACGGCAGATTCCGGCTCTTTCGTATTCTTTGGTTTATCTGCCTGCGAACCGCAGCCCGCCGTGAAAAATGCAAGGAAGAGTAAAACTCCCGACAGCCATCTGATTTTTTTCATCCCGTCTCGTCTCCTGCCACTTATCATTCTATGCCAAACACCTGTAATCTAAGGATTTTATTGTATCACATTTTGCCCTTCATTACCAGTATTATTCAAAAGAAACCATTTTCTCCAAAAATTTCTGTTTATTCTCTTCCTGTTCACAGACATTCTTTAATTTTTCAATACTTTTGTTCGGAATCCATGTTTTCTTCCCGTTAATATACTGATTCAACAATTTCCAGTATTTCACGGGATATGACAAAATAACCGCCAAAAACTCCAGCTCCCCTCCTTCACACGGAGCTTCCCGAATGTAACCTTCCCAGATTACCCGTCCCTTCTCCTGCTGCCAATGGTTTTTCTCCATTGTCTTACGCATAAAATAAGCAAGATCCATCAAACGGACGCCCGGCGCCGCATGCTCGAAATTCGTTGTCGCCATTCCCTGCCCGGTCAGGAGAAGATTATGATAATTATATTCCCCATGACAGACTTCCCGTGTCACCGTCCCGTATTTTTTATAGTAATCCGCCTCCGCCAGTTTCTCACACGCCTTTTTCGCTCTCTCATAAAACAATTTAAATTGCTGCATGGCATATCGTTCAAAATCAGTTTTTCGTTTTTTCTCTTTCATATATGTATATACACGCTTCATTTCCCTGTTATGTCGGGTATACTGCAGCAAACAGGGATCCGGCAGCGGAACTGGCTCATCATAATAATGATAAAGACAGCGGTGAAGTTTTCCCAGATTTTCCGCCATCATCCGCAAATCGTCGAAATTACGGCAATCGCACTCTTCACCGCGAAACCAACGGTACACAATATATTTTTCTCCCGTATCCCACTCCGTCACCAATTCCCCCTCTTTATTTGGCACGGCAAAATCGAGGTGAATCATCCCCTGTTTCCGGAGATGTTCCTTAATTTCATTCTCAAATGCGAAATGTGCTTTCACCCTGTTATATTCCCGCATAAGAAGAGGTCCTTCGTCCGTATCCAGCAGCACGGCTCCCCGCGCCCGGTAACGGTTCTTAACCTGAAAATTATATCGTTCCCATGTCATCTCCTGTTTGTCTTCCACAAAACCCCTCCTTATATTCTCCGTTTCTATGCCTTTAATTTTATGTTGTGGGTATAAAAATATGCGAAAATCATAAATCTTTTTTTATCCCATATATATAGAATAATTACCAACGGGAGAAAACATATGAAGAAAAAATTTTTTTCTCTCTTTCTCATAATCAGTCTGCTTCTGACAGGCTGTCAGTCCCCGC
>CAZGDT010000117.1:0-5210 GCA_964524245.1 uncultured Eubacterium sp.
GCAACGGCAACCGCAAGAGACAGCACAACACATAAAATCATATAGTTCCACTGCCACACTGTGTCACCTGTCATATTGGGAAGTTCTTCCCCATCCCAGTCAGGAATGCGGAATTCTTTCAGCTTGACGGCTATATACTGATGACAGATATAATAATTAAACGATATACCTGCAAGAAATGACATGACACGGTTATCTAATATTTTCCGAAACCACTTCCACGCAAACACGGAACCCAATAAAAACATTAAATATACAAGTGAAAGAAGAAAGCGGTTATCCACCTGCCATTTTGTTTCTGCCCCGGACAGCATCCGCTGTTCACACATGTAGCGGAAAAGCAGAACTGCTCCCACACAGGCAGCCGTTCCCAAAACAGACTCAACAGCCGTCTTTTTCCTTCGTTTTTTCGTATAAAGCATGTAAAGCCATGCAGCCATCATTCCATTGGCAAAAACTCCAATAAAAGTCAGCGTATGATTTACACATACATTCTGGTCCAGTGCGTCAAAATGACTGCCAATCCAATACGAGCTTCCGATTCCCACTGCTGCCATCCCAAGGTACGTTCTCACCGGCCATTTTCGAAAGGCTTTAGCCAGGAACGGAAAGACAAGATAGAACTGCACCTCTACTCCGACCGTCCACAGAACACCATTTAAATGGGTTCCTGCCATCACTTCGCCAATCAGATTATGAACAAAAAAACCATGCGAAAACAAATCCTTCGCCAAAAAGCAGATGTCATCTCCATATTCTCCCATGGGAATGGCAAAACAGAGAAGCACCAAAAAAACAGAAACATAATAAGATGGTGTAATCCGCGCAATTCTTTTTATGTAAAAATCAGCTGCCGTATCGGTTTTTTCTCCATATACCATACCTCGCGCATAAGGTAAAAAAAGACAGAAACCGGAAAGCAGTATCATCATATCAACCAAAATGCTCCCATTCCGAACCAGCCAATCCAGGCTGAATTCTCCCATCGCGGGAGCCATCCAGGACTGTTGCCAGAAATGATACCATGCGACAATAAAAATTGCCATCACCCGGATTCCATCCAGTACACGAATATGATATATTTCATAGTCACCCGCCAAAACGGCAGGTGACTGTTTTATCTTTTTTTGTTCTCTCTTTCCCATATTATCACTCTTATCTTTTCTTATGCCAGTGCTGCTGTGACAATCGCCATCGAATAGACTTCTGAAGCGTTACAGCCACGTGACAAATCATTTATCGGTGCATTCAATCCAAGCATAATCGGGCCGTATGCCTCAAAATTTCCTAGACGCTGTGCAATCTTATAACCGATATTACCGGCATTGATATCCGGGAAAATAAAGGTATTGGCAGAACCGGCGACCGGATCCCCCGGGCACTTAGTACGCGCCACACGCGGTGAAACAGCCGCATCAAACTGCATTTCACCGGCAACAGGTACATTTGGCATCATCTTTTTCGCTTTCTCCGCTGCATTTCGCATCTTGTCGACATCGTCCCCTGACCCGGAGCCATAAGTCGAATAACTCAAAAATGCAAGCTTCGGATCAATGCCGAAAATTTCAGCACATTCCGCGCAGTCCACTGCAATCTCAGCCAATTCGTCTTCGTTCGGTTTAATGTTAATCGCACAATCTCCCATAGCTAAAACCGTATTGCCGCCGGTTGCGGATTCCCGAACCAAAATAAAGCAGGAAGCAACGATATTCTTACCCGGTTTCGTTTTAATAATCTGCAGTGCCGGGCGAACAGTATCTGCCGTAGAATACGTAGCACCGCCAAGAAGAGCATCTGCCTTTCCCATCTTCACAAGCATGGTTCCAAAATAATTGGCCTGCATACAGATTTCTCTTGCTTTCTCCGGTGTCATTCCCTTATTTTTGCGAAGTTCATACAGACAATTCGCCATCTCATCCATTTCTTCATATGTCATGGGATCGATAATCTCCGCACCGCGAATATTGAACGCACTTTCCTCTGCCGCCTTCGCAATTTCCTCTTTATTGCCAACCAGAATCGGTGCCAGGAATGTTCCTGCCAAAAGACGTGAAGCCGCTTCCAGAATACGCGGGTCGCTTCCCTCAGTAAAAACAATTTTCTTAGGATTTTCTTTCAAAATATTAATCAGTTTTCCAAACATATTATACGTTCCTCCTAACTTTTTTCTATTTTAATGATACTATTTTTCACGCAAAATACAAGAGGGTATTTTAGTTTTTTTCTCGCACTTTTTCCGTTCGTTATTCGTGATTATTCTCCTTTGGAAGCGTAACCTTAAAATTCCTGATTCCGGAACACGCCAGCCCGGCTCCCATAATTACAATTGCAAAAAGTATCTGGATTCCCGCATACTTCCATAACGGTGACAAATCCATTCCTGCCTTATAGTGGTCAAGAAAACGAACCCCGAGCACATACCAGTAAGATGGAAGTAAATGAGCCAGCCGGACAATCCCGTCTCCCATGTATTCCAACGGAACAAAAACACCGCTCAAAAAACACATTCCAAGTGACAGCACATTGGATGCCATACTGATAACCGTCGTCTTCTTCAGCGTCTGACCTAAAAGGAAAACAATTCCCAATGCCACAAATAAAAAAGCAGACAAATTGAGACAGGCTAAAAGCCCCCGCACGGAAAAAACATCATTCCCTGCTCCGATAACCGAACAGATAATATAAACCACGGCAAACAGTACACCTGCCGTCACGGTTCCAAGTATCAGTTCACGATTTATCTTCCGTGTATTATAGGAAGAACACCAAACCCTGTCTTTCACTTCTTTTTTGTGAAAAATCACCAATACGGGAGTAATCCCGACAATACACAGTGACAACAGTATATAAGGCGCATATACAAAAAAATTATATAATGGACTATGTTTTTCACTTCCTGCATCTTCTACCAATACCGAAACTTCACTGTCATCCATGTTGCCGGCTTTCCGTATCGCTTCGTTCTCCGTAAAGCCGCCGGCAATATAACCTTTCAGCAGCGTAATGTACTGTGAAGTCAAGGATTCAAATGTTTCCTTATAAATTGTTCCGGGGACACTGACAATCACTATCTTCTCAACCGTTCCCCCATCTTGAAGAGATTTAGCAAATCCTTTCGGAATGCGAAGCACGGAAGATACATTCTGATTGTACAGCTCATCCTGAATCGATTCTCTGTCATCTCTGATGAAAACACGTTCATTATTTTTTCCCAAATACTGAATCAGCGCCCTGCTTACCGCCGAGTCATCCTCATCAAATACGGCAAAAGAATAAGACGAAGCTTCAAATTTCCTGTCCGTCGTGGCACCCTGCTGAGAAGATATGGCGAGCCCTATCCCCATAAAAATGCAGAGATACATCACAATCAGGCCCTTTTGCTTATTAACTATCCTAAAAAAAAGTTTATAAACTTGCATGGCAGTTCCTCCTTACAATGAAAAAGCAGACGATGCCGCATATCAGAGTCAGGCCTGTCAGCATCAAAAAGTCCGCAGCATAACGGGCATATGTATCATATACATTCAATGCATAAAACGCATCCGTAATCAATGCTGCCGGATTGATATCATTAAGTATGGGAATATGATGTTCTATAAAATCTTTGACGCCGCTCACCATCAGATCACTCATTGCGCAAAACAGAAGACTTGACGATACAAGAATACCCATTTTCCCGTTCTCACCCGGACGCGGAAGGGCGCCGATAAGCATGCCAAACATGATTCCAAACGCTGTTCCCACAAATAAAATCATAAGAATCGCAGCATACCGGTTCCCAACATTCAGTCCCAATACAAACCGCATATATAAAAGCAACAGGCATACTAAAATGAACTGTACGATTTCAGAAGCCGCAAAATCTGCCAGCAGCATTTTCATTTTCCCCATTCCTGCCACATTCCGCCGCTGCCCCAATGCAGACATATTCGCCTGCAAATGCAGGGATATATCGTATCCGGCAAAAGAGGCGAAAAGACAAACCATGGCAAAAATCGCGTAAAAATAATTGATAAGATTATCTCCGTCCGCGTCATTTCCCTTTTCATCGGCAAAATACTCCGTCTGATTTTGAATACGTTCCGCCACTTTCATAATCCGCTCCGGGTTTTTCTTCTCTACATCAGACAGGAGTTTTTCATATTGTATAAACTGCTTCAGAATCATTTGCAAAATTGTCTGGTTCATACCGTTATCCTTTATTTTTAAGGATACATTTTTATCAATGTAAAGGATGCCGGAAACAGCTTCTTCATCCAGCATTTTTTGAGCCTGTTCTTCTCCCGTATAATAAAGAGACAGAAGGGAACCATCCTCTTTTTTCTCCGATATCCGGCCAAGCATAACGGCAAAGGCTGCATTATCCCCTTTCTGAACAACGGCTGTCGGAACCGGTTCAAATTTTTCCGTTGTTTCATAAATACTGCCAAAAGCCAAATACATAAAAGTCGCCAGGGCAAAGGGAAACACAAGCGTCCAAAATATCAGTTCTTTACTGCGGAGCAGAATCCGCAGTGCATATTTCATTTCCGAAAAAAACATCGGCCGTCCTCCCCTCTAATCCCGTAACTCTTTTCCGGTAATCTCCAAAAATACATCATTCAATGTCGGCAATTCTGAATAAACACGGCCAAACGGTATCTGTTCCTTTTTCAAATAATCCAACACGTGAATCAGGTTGTGTCTTCCTCCCTGAAAACATATTTTCAGCCGTCCATCTTTGCAGGTAACTCCGTAAGCATATTCAAGCTCTGACAGAAAACGAAGATCTTCTTCTTTCAGTTCCGACACTTCCACAGTGACGGTTTCCTTATTTTTTATCATTTCTTTTAATTCTTCTTTTGTGCCGATGGCAATCTGCCTGCCTTTATCCATAATGGCGATACGCGTACAAATCTGTTCCACTTCTTCCATATAATGCGATGTATAGACAATGGTTGCCCCCTGACGGTTCAGTTCTACAATCCCTTCCAATATTTTATTCCTGCTCTGTGGGTCAACTGCCACCGTTGGCTCATCGAAGAAAATAAGCTTTGGTTTATGGGCAATCCCACAGGCAATATTGAGACGTCTGAGAAGTCCGCCGGACAATTTCTTCGGATAAAACTTTGCAAACTCTTCCAATCCGACAAATGATATCGCCTCTTCTACGTACCGCTTTCTTACTTTTTTGTCTGTTATATAAAGGCCGCAAAAATAATCGATATTCT
>CAZGDT010000118.1:0-5183 GCA_964524245.1 uncultured Eubacterium sp.
AATTCGAACGAATACCGCTTCGTTGAAATTGATGATTCCTATTCTACAGGTTCCAGCATCATGCCGCAGAAAAAAAATCCTGATATCGCTGAACTGGTACGCGGCAAGACCGGCCGCGTATATGGTGCATTGATTTCTCTTTTGACAACAATGAAAGGGATTCCTCTTGCCTACAATAAGGACATGCAGGAGGACAAAGAACTGACTTTTGACGCGATTGACACAGTCAAAGGCTGTCTTGCACTTTTTACCGGCATGATTAATACCATGAAATATAACAAAAATATAATGAAGGACAGTGCAAAACACGGTTTTACAAATGCTACCGACGCTGCTGATTATCTCGTCAACCGGGGAGTACCGTTCCGCGATGCCCACGGCATTATCGGTCAGCTCGTACTTCTTTGCATTGACAAAAACATACCGCTGGATGACCTTCCTTTGGACGAGTATAAAAAAATCTCTCCTGTTTTTGACGAAGACATCTACAAGGCCATCTCCATGGAAACATGCGTAGAGAAAAGAAACACCATCGGTGCTCCCGGACAGGAAGCAATGAAACAGATTATTGCCGCTAATGCGCGATATTTGGAAGAAAGCTGATTTCAATATAAATCGTATACAAAGAAGCAGTGAGCGTTCAATGGCTCACTGCTTTTTGTTTCACTTACTGTTTTGCATATTTTTTTTCATAGTTTGCAATACATTTTTCAATGACGGCAACCGCCTCTGCCGGACCGCCAAAATCTTTGACGTCCGTTTCCTTGTTTTCCAAATCTTTATAGACGGAGAAGAAATGCTGAATCTCCTGAAATACATGTTGAGGCAGCTGTTCAATGTCAGTATAGTAATTGTACATCGGATCATTGTAGGGAATCGCTATAATTTTTTCATCCTTATCCCCATTATCCAACATGTACATAACACCAATCGGGTAACAGCGTACCAGAGACAGTGGCTCAATTTCTTCCGAGCAGATTACCAAAACATCCAGCGGATCCTTGTCATCTCCCAATGTTCTGGGAATAAAACCATAATTTGCCGGATAATGTGTCGACGTATAAAGGATACGATCCAATATAATAAGACCTGTCTCCTTATCCAATTCGTACTTTTTCTTGCTTCCTTTGGAAATTTCAATCGTGGCAATAAAATCCGTTGATGATATTCTTTCTCTGCCAATGTCATGCCAAATATTCACGACTTAATCCTCCCTTTTTATCGAATAAAATTTGTACGAATCACCGGTTCTCTTTCCGGAAAGTTAATTCCCTTTTCCCTGCCGGCCTCAATACACTTCATAATCCATGCCATATTGTTTCCCAGGGTTCGCATCGTCTGCATCCCTTCTTCATCACGCCTCACTTCTTCTGCACTGCTTCCGTGCACCTGATTCCAGTATTGGGAACTGACTACCGGCATGGCGTTAATGGTGAAATACTTATTAATCTGATCAAACGCTGCCGACGCACCGCCTCTCCGGCAGCTTACAACTGCTGCTGCCGGTTTGCCCGTCATATACTTTCCTCCACTGTAAAAAGCACGGTCCATAAAAGATGTCAGTGTCCCGGAAGCTGCGGCATAGTGCACCGGTGAGCCAAACACATAACCGTCCGCTTCGCCGGCCTTTGCTATAAATTCATTCACGATGTCTCCGCGAAAGCATCCGTTTCCCATTTTTGCACAGGCGCCGCATCCGATACAGCCGGCTGTTTCTCCAACTCCTAACCAGATAATCTCGGTTTCAACTCCCTGTTTTTCCAATGTATCCGCCACCTCTCTCAAGGCAGTATACGTACATCCTTCTTTGTGTGGACTTCCATTGACAAGCAATACTTTCATGCATTTCCTCCATTCCAGAAAACGTTCTCTATTTTCTTATCTATTCTATTTATTTTCAGGTCTAGTTATACCCGAGTGCCAGCAGTGTAAATTTCAATGTTTCACTGTTATCATCCATACGCAGCTCTATCGTATGCATCTCTTCTGTTTCTTCTTCAAGGGCAACGTATACTTTACCATTATTCCATCCGGATGAATCATAACCGCTCAAGGTTGTCTGTTTCTTCCCATCCACATACAAATCAACCTTACCATATTCCGTGGAATTGCTTAATTTGTAAATAAGCGCAAACGTTTTGCATTTCAGGCGAATTTTGAATGCATCCGTTCCGGTGCTTTCATCATGCATCCAGTTACCCGGGAACCATGCGGCGCCGTTCTCACCTTTATACTCATATTGAAATACTCCTGTTGCATTATCGACTTTAGTAAATCCGCCGGCATAAAGGTAATCAATTTCTTCCCAATCGTCTATATCCGTGGAAGATTCCACCATCTTCATTCCCTGGTAAGCCGCTGATTTGACCGGTGTCATTTCATCAATGTCTGTAATATTATCATCCTCTGTATCCTCTTTATCGATTTTATCAAAAAGATTAGTAATACAGTCCGCCATCAATTGATATCCTGTGTTATTCGGATGCAGGTCATCTCCAAAATACCATTTGTAAAATGCTTTCTGGTTTTCCGTATCAAAGTAAGATGAAACTGCATTTCCCATACTTATCATAGGCAAATCATAATGCTCGCCAATCGGACGATAATCATTTTCACATACGACACCGCCGCTTGCTTTCTTGAATACGGAGAAAACAAGAACAACCGCAGAACCGGATTTCAAAGCCTGACGAACCAGTCCCTCATATCCCTTTCCTTCCGTGGCACATCCATAATCATTTACCGCAAATTCCACAAAAAGAATATCCGGGTGTGTACTTCCCTCAGGCAGGCGTTCCACAACATCACGATTATAGCGAATCACTCCAATATCAGAAGGAGTTCCGCTCATCCCTGCATTGATGAAATGAATGTTTTCTCCATCATTTTTGCCATATTTCGCTGCAAATGTTTTTGCTGAAACTTCGGCATAACACATTCTGTTCGGTTTTGCCATTGCGCCTTCTGTAATGGAGCCGCCTATATAGGCAAGCGTTACATCGTTCCCTTCTCTTGCCTTTTGAATTGCATTTTTTATTCTCGCATTATTTCCCGTCGAATAGACGCCATCTTCCAGCATCTTTGCATATTCTGCATCCGACACTTTATAAACACCCGTAAGCGCTTTCCCGCTAATTACTACATCATCAATTAAAAAGCTGTCCGTCTCGGATGAATTCTGGAAAATAACAAGGGAAATGCCACCCTGATTTTTAGGGATTGTATATTCGCCTTTCAGCTGAACCCATTTGCCGTTTGCCACGGACTTGCCGGATTCTGCATTTGTAATCACGGAAACATCACACGGCACCCCATTGGAATCCGTATACTTTAAGCGCACGGAAATCTTTTGGGATATTCCGCTATCCTGTTTTACCCAAATACTGAACTGATAATTTTCACCCGGCACTACGTACTCCGTAAGCGGAAGGGATACACCATCTGTCTTCTTTGTCCGCCCGGTAACAAGCAGACTGTTCATGCCGCCCTCGGTATAATTTTCTTCATTGGAAATCTCTGCCTTTCCTCCCACTGCCGTAAAACCGCGAAGATTTCCATCTTCAAAATAATTACTGTATACCTCGTCCGCCACCGGTTCCGGTGTCTGCACAGCAACGTCCGCCGGCTGTGTTGGATTTGCAGACGGAACATTTGTCGGTGCGACAGGCGTGTTCGTAGCTTTGGCAGCCGCCGGAACTGATTTCTTTGCCTTGACAATTATTTTAACCGTACCGATTTTCTTCGTTTTTTTCTTGTACTTTTCTTTCACCGTAACTTTTGCATTTCCGACTTTCAATGCCTTAACTTTGCCGGAAGCAGACACTTTAATCTTCTTGTTGGAAGCGGTAAATTTATACTTCGCTCCCTTCTTTTTGTTTTTTATTACGATTTTCTTTGACTTACCTTTCTGAATGGTAAGCGTCTTTTTTGCAGGCTTCGCTTTCTTCTTCGCTGCACTGCTGTCCGGTGTGGCTGCCATCATGGAAGCTGCCATGGACAATGATAACACTGCACTGATTATTCTTTTTGTTTTTGCTTTCATCATTTACCTCCGTTTATAATTTTTATTTTTTCCGTCCTGTCGAAGCTGATACTTTCGTACAGGAAAAAATCTGAATGGAAAGTGGTGCAAGACGGCACTCTATGGAATTTGCCCTGCCATCCCAACGTTTTCTCTTCGACTGCTTTACTCTTGGATTTATGAGACCGGTTCCTCCGTATTCTGCCGCATTACTATTGAATATTTCTTTATATTTCCCGGCAAACGGAACACCCAGTCGAAATTCTTCATACTCTACCGGTGTAAAATTGCATACTACGAGAAGAGTCTCATCCTTGCACTTTCGAAGGAAAGAAATAACACTGTGATCTGCATCCAATGCACTAATCCACTCAAATCCGGATGTCTCCGAATCGTTTGCATACATCGCCGGATGTGCCAGGTAAAAGGAGTTTAATACACTTACGTATTGACGGAGCCTCTCATGTTCCGACATTTCTCCAGCGACCGGTTCCAAAAGATTCCAATCTAATTCACGTTTTTCTGAGAATTCGCGTTCCTGACCAAACTCCTGTCCCATGAATATAAGCTTTTTCCCGGGATGTGCCGCCATATAGCCGTATGTCAGACGAAGCGAGGCAAATTTATCTTTTCTCTCCCCCGGCATCTTTGTATACATGGAGCCTTTCATATGTACAACTTCATCATGGCTGAGTACCAGCATAAATTCTTCCGAATACTGATAAATCATACTAAATGTCAGCATGCCATGGCGTCCCTTGCGAAACAGCGGATCTGTTCTGATATATTCCAAATAGTCATTCATCCAGCCCATATTCCATTTGATGTCAAATCCAAGACCATTATCTTTTACGTCACCCGTCACCTGCGGCCACGCCGTAGACTCTTCCGCTATAGACAACGCACCGTCTTTTCGACCGTGAATCAGCTGATTCATCTTTTGCAAAAAAGCAATTGCTTCCAAATTTTCGTTGCCGCCATACATGTTGGCGACCCACTGACCATCTTCTTTTCCGTAATCCAGATAAAGCATGGATGCGACTGCATCCATACGCAGGCCGTCGACATGATATTTCTCCAGCCAAAACAAGGCATTCGCCGTAAGAAAATTGGCAACTTCCGGCCTTCCGTAATTATAAATCAGCGTCCCCCAATGAGGATG
>CAZGDT010000119.1:0-5136 GCA_964524245.1 uncultured Eubacterium sp.
CCTTGTACTGATTGCCGTCGCTGCGATTTTCACAATGCTTTGCAGAAGAACGGCAGAGATGCTGTCTAACCTGATGGGTGCGGAAGAACAGGAAAAAATGATGAATAAAATGATGGAAATGCAGGAGAAGTCGATGCAGACTTCGCAGGCGCTGTATTCCATGGTGAAGGAGTTGTCCGTAATTTCGGAAGCTTCCATGAAAGCCAACGGGCAGATTGTAGAAGAAACAGGAAACGTGCTTCAAAGTATCCGCAGCAATTCCGGAGAGATGACAAGCGTGAATGAACGCACGCAGAATATTAACGAACATCTTATTGAGCTTGGAGATATCAATGACCAGGTTGCGGGACTGGCAGAAAAGGTGAATGAAAAAACGAAAGAAAATCAGCAGAAAATGGATTCTGCCACAGAGAGCATGGAGCAGATTCATGAAAGAACGAAAGAATGCACGGGAGTTATCTGGCGTCTGGGAGAACAGTCCAAAGAAATATTGGGGATTGTTCAGACGATTACAGGAATATCCAGTCAAACCAACATATTGGCATTAAATGCCAGCATAGAAGCGGCGCGTGCCGGAGAGCAGGGCAAAGGTTTTGCGGTAGTGGCAGAGGAAATTCAGAAGCTTTCAGAACAGACAAAAGCGGCTGTTGAAGATATTGGAAGTATTGTTTATGAGGCGGTAAACAATACGGAAAAAGCAGTAAGCAGTATGGAAAAAAGCGCCGAGCTTACGCAGGTTGGCATGGAGAGTATACGTGAAGTAGGAGATTCAACTTCAGTGATTACCTCTTCCAATCAGGAAATGTCAGAACGTATTCTGGTAATGGATAAAACAGCAGAAAAGGTTCGTCAGATGAGTGATGAAGTTACGTCAAGTATGGCAGCAGTGAATGAAAGTACGAAGGACAATTATGAGGCCATTGAGCATGTGACGGCAGCCACACAGGAAAACAGTGCCGGTGTGATGGAAGTAGAGAAGATGGTAGAGAAAATAAAGAAGCTGGCAGAAGAATTAAACCGTGTCGTACAGGGATGACGGGGAAGAAGTAAATTGCAGAAAAACAGAGAGCAAAAAGCTCTGAAATGGAGGACATAATGAGTAAAAAAACTACAGTATTAATGATTTTAGACGGATACGGATTGAATGACAGGACGGAAGGAAATGCAATTGCTCAGGCAAAGACGCCTGTTATGGATCATATTATGGCAACATATCCGAATGTGAGAGGAAATGCCAGTGGGATGGCAGTAGGCCTTCCGGAAGGACAGATGGGAAATTCAGAAGTAGGACATACCAATATGGGTGCCGGACGTATTGTGTATCAGATGCTTGTTAAGATTACAAAAGATATTGAAAGTGGTGTCTTTTATGAAAATAAAGCATTAAAAACAGCTGTGGATAACTGTAAGAAAAACGGTACAGCCCTTCATCTTATGGGACTTTTGTCACCGGGCGGCGTTCACAGTCATATGGAGCATTTATATGGTTTGTTAGAGATGGCGAAGAAAAACGGTCTGGAAAAGGTTTATATTCATGCCTATCTGGATGGCCGTGATGTACCGCCATCTTCGGCAGCAGAGTATATGGAAGAAGCGGTAGCAAAGATAAAAGAAATCGGTGTCGGTTCAATTGCAACGATTGCCGGCCGTTTTTATGCGATGGACCGTGATAATGCATGGGACAGAGAAGAAAAAGCATATGCAGCTATGGTGTATGGGGAGGGCGTACAGGAAAAAGATCCGGTACAGGCAATCAAAAATTCCTACAAAAATGAAGTGACAGATGAGTTTATGCTGCCAACCGTAGTGGATGGAGACGGAATGATTAAAGAAAATGACAGTGTGATATTTTTCAATTTCCGTCCGGATCGTGCAAGACAATTAACCCGTGCCTTCGCAGATCCGGCATTTGACGGATTTGAAAGGAAAAAAGGATATTTTCCTCTTACCTTTGTCTGCATGGCGCAGTATGATGCAGAAATGCCAAATGTGCTTGTGGCATATCCGCCGGAAGAATTGACAATGACATTTGGAGAGTATCTTGCAAAAAATGGCAAAAAACAGCTTCGTCTTGCAGAAACACAGAAGTATGCTCACGTAACCTTTTTCTTTAATGGCGGTGAAGAGAAGCAGTTTGAGGGAGAAGACCGTATTCTTGTTAATTCTCCTAAAGTGGCAACGTTTGATATGCAGCCGGAGATGAGTGCTTATGAGGTATGTGATAATTTAGTAGATTCCATTAAATCGGATAAGTATGATGTGATTATTGTAAACTTTGCTAATCCGGATATGGTAGGACATACCGGAATTATGGAGGCTGCCATCAAAGCAATTGAGGCAGTGGATGAATGTGTCGGCAGGGCGTTGGATGCCATACTGGAAACCGACGGACAGATGTTTATCTGTGCAGACCACGGAAATGCTGAAAAGCTTATTGATACGGATGGCTCTCCATTTACGGCGCATACAACAAATGAAGTTCCTTTTATTGTGGTAAATTATAAAGAGGATTGTAAACTTCGTGAAGGCGGCTGTCTGGCAGACATCGTACCGACCCTGATTGAAATGATGGGAATGGAACAGCCGGAAGAAATGACCGGAGAATCTCTGCTGATAAAGAAATAATACAGAAGTTCAAGGAGAGGATGTGGCACGATGGGGAAACCAAGAGCAATCCGCAATCGAAAAAGCGAGATGATAAGCTGCTGGGTATGTGCGGCTTTTGTTGCCATTTTATTTATAGCAAAAAACCTTTTGGTTGGCACGGATGCCATGGGTGTATTTAATTTGGCATTAATTATACTGTTCGTTATCTGGTTTTTTATTTCAGTTTTTTACACGTTTCAGTATGTAAAATGGAAGAAAGAAAATAAAATGTAAAATATTCATAGGAAATTCACAAAAGGGGTGTATGCTGATATTTGATTTTGTATTAGATGAAACTCTTAGAAGGATGTGATTACTATGAATTGGCTTCGACGCATGATGTATGGACGCTATGGCAATGATTCACTGGGATACTTTTTGTTTGGAATATATTTGCTGCTGTTTGTGCTGCAGTTCATATTTCGGTCAACGGTGATGGGTCCCGTGCTTGTCATGCTTAGCTATCTTGTGATTATTTTGTATTTCTTCCGTTGCTTTTCGCGTAATATTTACAAAAGGCAGGAAGAGAACCGGAAATTCCTGAAAACATGGAATCCGGTAAAGAATTATTTTAAGTTTTGCCGTATGCGCGTAAAAGAACGCAGTGGCACGAAGAAACTGTATCGTTGCCCAAAATGTCATCAGATTATCAGGGTGCCGAAAGGGCGTGGAAAGATTGCCATCAGCTGTCCTAAATGCCGATTTGAATTTATTAAGAAGACATGATGGTTCAGAACGAGGGTAGTAATGTTTGGATATGTAAAGGCGAACAAGCCGGAGTTGAAAATAAGAGAATTTGCCCGCTATAAAGGATTTTACTGCGGACTGTGCCATACATTGAGGAAACAGTATGGTCGAAGCGGTCAGATGACGCTGACGTATGACATGACATTTCTTGTTCTTCTTCTGAGCTCGTTATATGAACCGGTTACAGAGGAAGCGAAGAAGAGGTGCCTGATACATCCGGCCCAAAAGCAGTATATGCTGTGGAACGAAGCAACTGCTTATGCGGCAGATATGAACATACTTCTGACTTACGATCACCTGAAAGATAACTGGCTTGATGAAAAGAAAATCAGCGGGTATCTTGGAATGAAGATTTTTTCCAGGAAAAAGAAAAAGGTTGAAAAAAAATATCCGCGCCAGGCACAAGTGATAGCAGCGACATTGAAAACGCTGGCTGATTTGGAACAAGAAGGGTGCCGGGATTTGGATGCGGCGGCTCGACCTTTCGGTGAACTCATGGCGGAACTCTTCGTATGGAAAGAAGATGCGTTTCAACATACGATGCGCAGTATGGGATTTTATTTGGGCAAATTTATTTATATTATGGACGCCCGGATGGACTTGGAGCAGGATAAGAAGAAGGGATGTTACAATCCTTTTTTGGTTGCGGACGGGGAGAATGGTTCTGATGAACGCATTTACAAAATACTTGACGGTACATTGCGCATGGCAATTGCAGAATTTGAGAAACTTCCCTGTGAACAGGATTTGCCGATACTTCGGAACATTTTGTATGAAGGCGTGTGGACAACATGGGAACGGAAACGGAGGAAAGAATGACAAGAGATCCATATAGTGTTTTAGGAGTAACAAGAGGAGCGACGGACAGAGAGATAAAAAAGGCATACCGCGCCATGAGCCGTAAATATCATCCGGATTCCTATTCAGATGAGAATGAAAAACATCAGGCCGAGGAAAAGTTTCGTGAAGTACAGGAAGCTTATAATCAGATTGTGGATGAGCGTTCCGGTAAGAGCAGACAAAGTTATGGCGGTTACGGAGACGGACAGAATTATACGGAAGAAGACCAGCATCTTATGGCAGCCATGAATTATATTCGGGCCCGACGCTATAATGAAGCGATTAATGTATTGAATTCGATGGAAAATCGGAGTGCCCGTTGGTATTATTTCAGTTCCTACGCAAATTTAGGACTTGGTAATAATGTTGTTGCCATGGATTATGCTGCAAAAGCAGTAGAGCTGGAACCGGACAATCAGGAATTCAGGCAGTATTATATGCAGCTGCAGCGAGGCGGTACGGCGAACCCGTTCGGCGGTTTCGGAGGCGGCTATGGAGGCGGTTACGGCGGCTATGGCGGTTACGGAAGCTATGGAGGATATGGTGATTCCTGTGGCACCGGCAATCTGTGCTGTGATTTGTGGTGTGCGGACACCTGTTGTGAATGTATGGGAGGAGACCTGTGTTCATGCATGTAAATAAAACGAAAAAAATGGCTATATTGGGAGTTTTGGCAGCATTGAGCACCGTTTTAACGGTGCTTGGTACTGTCATTTCTGTTAATACCCTCTTTTTTACGGCGGCAGCGGCATTTCTTTCAGGGATTGTTGTAGTTCGATTTGGGATGAAGGATGGAATTGTATTCTTTGCTGTGTGTGCCGTTCTTGATTTTATTTTTAATCCGGATAAATTGCATGTTTTTTTATATCTTGCTTTTGCAGGCTATCTTATTTTGTCAGAAGG
>CAZGDT010000120.1:0-5067 GCA_964524245.1 uncultured Eubacterium sp.
GTGTTGTTCTTGCGCCTTCTGTATTTGCGATAACTGTAGGTTTACCACCTTCCATAACTGCTACACAACTGTTTGTTGTTCCTAAATCAATACCAATAATCTTACTCATATGATTACTTCCTTTCTGTCGCTTCGCGACGATGCTTATTTATTCAATCAGTTTAAAACCTTAACCATACTGTGTCTCACTACAGTATCTTTATACATATAACCCTTCTGGAATTCTTCCGTTACCTTATTGGTCTCTTCAGAATCATCTTCCTCATGCATTACCGCATTGTGGAAGTTCGGGTCAAATTCCTGTCCGAGTGCTTCAATCGGCTTTACCCCAATCTCCTCGAACACTGTCAGAAGCTGCTTATACACTGCCTCAATTCCCTTAACAAACGGTTCTTCCCGTTCTTCCTCAGAAAGTCCGTCAAATCCGCGTTCAAGATTATCTACCACCGGGAGAATTTTCTCAACTACTGATTTGGCTCCAATTTCAAACATCGCACTTTTTTCTTTCTCTGAACGGTTGCGGAAATTTTCAAATTCAGCCAGATTTCTCATTAACCGGTCATTGAGTTCTTCTATTTTTTCATCTTTTTTATCTTTTTTATCTTTTTTTGTTTTTTTTCTATTTCCCTTTTTCTTATCTTTTGCTTCTTCTTCAGCACTTTCTTCCGTGACCGCTTCTTTCTCTTCCGTCTCTTCGGACTCCTGCGCCGTCATCTCTTCTTCTCTAACTTCTTCTTTTATATTTTCTTCCAATTATTTCACCTCACTATTTTTTCTTAAAAATATCATCCAGCTGCTGCATGCAATTTTCCAATGTTCCGACAACTTTTTCATAATCCATTCGTTTCGGTCCTACAATTCCAATCTTGCCGTAAACACCTTCTTTTATTTTGTATGTCGCCGTCACTACGGAACAGTCTTTCATGGATTCGACCGGTGATTCCTCACCGATATACACCTGTATTCCGTGTTCCTGTTCATCGTCCGGCGGAGAATCATTCGCCCATGCCTCCAACATCTGCTTTTCTTCAAATGTTGACAAAAGCCCCGTCATATTTTCCTTATCTGATAGTTCCGGATATTTCAAAATATTGGTCGCTCCGGATGTGTAAATTTCAGAATCATCTTCTTCTGACATAACCTCTGATACACAATCCAGTATGGCAGATGCAAGGTCACCATATTCACCCGCTTTGTCTTTGATCTGCTGCATAATCGCCATGTTAATCTCTGTGAAATCAAGTCCTGTCAACGCCGTATTCATCAGAAAATTCATCTGCGCCATGATATTTTCATCAAAATCTTCTTCTAAATTGATGAATTTGTTGCTTACATGGTTATTATCCAAAACAACAAGTACAAGCAGCTGCCGTTCTCCCATAGGATTCAACTGTATAAACTTAATTCTCTTGTGCCGATACTTCGGCTTCGTCACCATGGAGGTGTAATTGGTATTCTGCGCAAGCAGCTTCGCCACCTGTTTAAGGAGAAGTTCAATTTTGTCTGCCTTTCCTACCATCAGCTCCTTCATTTCTGAGACTTCTTCATCTTTCCTCTGCAAAATAGTATCTACATAAAGACGATAGGCCTTATCGGAAGGAATTCGTCCTGCCGAGGTATGAGGCTGCAGGATATAACCCATCTCCTCCAAATCAGACATCTCATTACGAATCGTTGCCGAACTCAGGTTCAGATCCGTATATTTAGAAACGGTTCTGGAGCCGACAGGTTCACCGGTCTCCATGTAATTGCGTATAATCGCTTCTAATATTTTCTGCTTCCTCTCATTCAGTTCCAAGCAATCACCTCGCTTTTCGTTGTTAGCACTCGCCAAACAAGAGTGCTAACGATTGACTAACAATAAAATACCACCATGTGGCGGTATTGTCAATAGCTTTTCAAAAATATTTTTTTATTTTAACTTTATTACATCCGGCGAAACAGGAAAAGTTCCTGACACCCCGGAACCTTCCTGTCTCATTAATAAGCTCCTATTCCGATAAGGAGGCTGCATAATCATTAATCACATAATCCATGATAGATGCCGTCCCCACAATCTCACAGCCGTAAATGAACCCATCCTCCGTTTTTTGCTGACGAATGATACAAACGACACAATTCAATGCGTCTTTCTCTCCCAGAACCAGCCGGGCGTTAAAATAATACCCGATTGGCAACACACTTGCAGATTTAAACCCAATGCCCGCCTTCGAAATATCCATTACTTCAATCGGTGCATTGATGTTTTCAACTTTTACATGATCCTGCTTAAACAGTGTGGAAATTTCCAACTGCAGCTTCACCGGCCAGCGTTTCTCGCGTCTCATCTCAATCATAGTAACCCTCCATTTACACTACTTTCCTTATCAACCAATCTCATTATCTCTTAGATTCTTCCATCCGTCAATCTTTTTTTCAGGCACCTCTCTTTATCTTCTCTGAGTATCCGTAATAACCGCGTCCGCTCTTTTGATACTCCTTCACATCAAACTTTTCTGCCGCTTCTAATATTTCTTTTATTTTATCTTCCCGCTCCTTTTCTGTTTTTCCGGGAATAAATGAATCCAGCGAATAACTCATCCTTTTATAATCAATATCTGTTACCGTTCCCTGAAAGAGTTCTCTGTAAATACTCACTCCTGAAATGAATCCATTTAAGAACGTTGGGTGAACTTCATCCATTGACTGAATGTCATAATGCTCCAAAATTCCTTTTTGAACCAGGTCATCACACAAATCACCGCCCGGTGTAAATCCGGTGAGCAGTTTTGACATATCACTTCCAAACTTACAATAATTCCTGTACCTCGTATAAATGGTGCCAAGAGAATATACTTTGGCATCGACACTGTTTTTTTCCAAAAACATAGAAAGCACTTCCGCCTCATAATCATGAAGCGGCTGGATTAGAATTATGTCTGCAGTCAGACACGCTGTTTCCGGCAAATTTTTTTCAAAATCGCTTAGATGTTCCAATATCGTGTATCCGCTTCCCGTATTTGTATAGTGTATTACCGGCTCTTTTTTTTGGTCACAAATGTCCTGAAAATAGACATCCAAATTTCCGTCCTCTATCAGGCTGTTTCCAATAAACCAGACAATCGTCCCCTTCCCCTGCGTATTAACCTTTTTCAGTTTTGGACATTTCATAAAAATATCATCTGATTTCAGAGCCATTTTGTTCCCAATTGTAATCTCCTCACACTCCGGCAAATTATAGAAAGCCATGGAACCAATTGTCTCTATTGTTGCGGGAATCACAATTTTTCTCAGCTTACAGTTCTTAAATGTCCCTGTCTGAATTTCATTAACGATTTTCCCCGCTATCTTTTCCGGCACAGATATTTCCTCTGCGCTTCCAATGTAAGCTTTAATGGAGATACTATTTTCAACAGCTTCATATTGAAAAAGTTTTTTTGCCTCTGATTCCGTCATCCCATCTTCCGTTTTACGACAGACAATCAGTAAAACAAACAGCACAATAAATGTTATCAGAAAAACAATCCATACTTTCTTTCTCTTCATTTTCGTTCTCCTATATGTCGGCACAAATTTTAACCCTTTGCAGATACTTCCGTATTGTGATTACAAATCCGTAATCTTAAATATGGAATATCCCTCGTAATAATAGCTGTGGTCAATTCCCTTCATATAAACTTCCCGGTCATCCACTTTATCGGTCAACGCCTGTTTTAATATGTGCTTGATTTCAATATCCTTAATAGGACTGCGTCCCATTGCCAAAAGGTAATCTTCTTTATCAACCAAACTCCAATCAACAACCTGACCTAATTCTTTTTTCAAAATCAAATCAAGCCAAATTCTTGTACTTCTGCCGTTACCTTCACGAAACGGATGCGCAATATTCATTTCTACATATTTTTCTATTATCTCGTCAAAGGTTGACTGTGGCATTTTTTCAATATTATCAAGTGCCGCCTGCAAATACATAATCGGTGCAAAGCGGAAATTGCCTTTTGCAATATTTACAGTTCTTATTTTACCGGCGAAATCGTAAATAGGGTCAAATAAATATTTGTGGATTTCGGCAAGCGACTGAAAAGTTCCCGCTTCAAGACTATCCAAATATCCGCTTTCAAAAAGTTCCATCGCTCTTTTTTTGCTGATTTTCTCTTCCGCTTTGGCTAATTCGACAGAATCGGTAATGCCGAGTTTATTTTCTAAGGTCATAGTTGTTTTCCTTTCTGAATTTTTTTGTTTTCGTGATAAACCATAATTTAGCGGCTTAAAGGTCGATGTCGGAAACATCAATCTCACCCGAAGAAAAAGAAGATAATAAAGCCTCTCTTTTTTCTGCAAGTTGTTTATTTGCAAGATTGTTTGATTCGATTTTATCATCAAAAAATTTCAATCTCTCAACAACCTTTTCTTGTTCCTCAACAGGTGGTATTTTGAATTTCAGTTTATTTAATGTTTCAGTCCTCAAACTTGGAATAGTTGTACCCTCGTCATATTTTGAAAAATCTATTGTTTGCATTAGAGAATACAGGTAATAAGGGATTACAACATCTGTATTTATTTCTGTATAGAACAGAGTATCAACAGTCCAAAAAGGGTGTTCAATATATCGCACTTTATCAATAGTGCCTTTTCGTCCTATAAGTATAGACGGTTTATCATATAATGCCCGTATTGAATATCCCATTAAACCACCTGTGCCGTAAATAGGAATAGCACCGTCATCTGCAACAACCTTACTTTGATTTTTACCATACTTGATTGTTGCTAATTCACTTAATGTATATGTTTTGGTGTTTTGATGAATAGGAAAACCAACCTCTTTTTTACCTACATAAATTCCGGGGGTTAGAATATAATTCCATTCTGCAATGTCCTTTATAGTTGCAGAAGCACAAAATCCATCTACATCATCAAGTGTTCCGTTTTGGAATGCTTCAAAGGTATCGGCAAGTTTTTGTATATCTTCTTTGGAAAAATCTCTGTGTCTGCGGTCAGCCATATATCCCATATTTCGTGCATCTATGAAAAGTGTTTTACCTTTTTGTTTTTTGTTCTTTGAAATAAACCAAAGGGAAACGGGGATAG
>CAZGDT010000121.1:0-5046 GCA_964524245.1 uncultured Eubacterium sp.
TTTTTTCTGAAATATTGGAGATAAGTTCAATTATTTTTGATGTAATTTCAAATGGCGGTGTGTACATTTACATAGCTCCTTGTTTCTTTGATTGAGCCCTTAATAAGAATTGGGCAGATATCTTTAATTTGTAATTTGAGTTTTCCTCGCTTAAAACAAGCCCCATTGCTGTTGACCCAATAAAAGTAAAGAAAAAATCAAAAATCAATGCCGTTTTCTTTCATTAACTCTCTTGCCGAATCCAGAGAATCCACGCCGGTACGATTCTTAATAGGTGCAAACTCATGTTTTCTTTCCACTTCAAAAGAGAGACAGTTATCCATTTTTCGGATCATGTCCAATACCAGCGTTTCAAATTTGTAACCGTTTGGCTCTTCCGGTTTTACCTGTGTTCCATCTTCCGCCATATATGGAATTTTTTTCTCTACCACATGCGTCGGCATATTTTCATTCATAATGCGTATCAGTGTTTTCATCTCAAACAAATAATTCAGTATGACACCATAATTGTACAACAGTCGCCCCTCTGCGTCACGTGAATGAATCATCTCATCCGTCATTTCATAATACTCCACAATCGAAGGTTTTCCGTCTTCCAGACACAAAACACCTACTTTTTCATTCGGGTCTGCCTTGGCAACAACCTTGGAGCCGCAAACACAGCCTGCCTGTATTGTCGCACCGACAAAAACGGGATCTGCAATTTTTTGCAATACATTGTCTACGGAAAAAACATTCAGCCACTCCACGCCAAGTTCATCAATCTTATCCAGCAGTCCGGCTCTGACAAGGGACGAAAACCATCCGCCGTTTCCGTTGGGTGAAGTGGAAAGTTTATCCTTTTCTTCCATATATATTTTCCCTTCATAACTTACGGACGGTGCCATCTCCTGCACAAAGAAAAATACATAGTCTTTATCGTACCCAAAGTAATTATTTTCTTCAAAAAATTTCGTTGTATCATCATTGTTTTTTTCACTGGTCATGATAAAAAGAGGAACCCATGCATCTGCTTTTTTCACTACCTGCATAAGATTGTGAATCAGCTGTTCAAAAAGAAACAGACTTTTGTTCACCCCTACATTAAGCATTCCTTTTGGTTTGTCCAGACCAAGCCTTGTTCCCTGTCCGCCTGCCAGGAGCACGGCACCTACTTTACATGCCTTAATTGCTTCCAGCCCAACCGCTTCATACCGGTCACGATTCTCTTCTATTTCCTTCAGCGTAACAGCCCCCAAAGGCTCCAGCTTTCCTTTTCCGACTTCTTTGACTCCATTCTGAACCAGTTCCAACAGGGAAAGATCCAAATCCTCTATCTGCTGAAGAAGAAACTCTTTCTGTTCTTCTTTTAATTCGTCATAGTACTGCAGTAAATGCTCCTGACCTGCCGGTTCAAGTTTATGTAATGCTTCACTATATGTCATCTCTTCATTCTCCTTTCAGCGGCATTCTAATGCCGTCCATACAACCTCATTGTACCATTTTCTTCGGAAAGCTCAAGAGAAAGTTTTTTTCATTTACTTCATCAATTCATATGATTTATAAAAATTTTCCGGTAATATGAACAGTAGAGACAAGTCTCTTTATTGTTCTATATTACCAGTGGGAGGTGCCATGCAAGCCCCCATATTCATACTATCCTTAATACCATAGTCCGTTATTGCCCCCGTCGTAATGCCGCAGACTTCCACATAACCGATTTCTTTCCTTTTCCATTTTGCCTCAGTAGAAGCCAGAACAACAGCACCGCTTCCGGTCACTGTCCAGGTGGCTGAATATGGACGCTGACTGCCGTATGCCAGTGGATATCGGAATTGCTTTTCTGCACTTGCAAAATGACTTGACGTCAATGCCACCACATAATCAGCAAATCCTCCATCCACAACCATAGAGCCAATGGCAAGAGATTCTCCCATTGTAGAGCATGCTCCGTATACGCCAAACATCGGAATATTAAAATTCATAATACCAAATGACGTAGCGATCAGCTGTCCAAGCAAGTCACCGGCAACGAGATATCTCACTTCCTTCGGTTCTAATCCCGCTTTCCGCAATGCAATCTGAGTCGCGAGCTGCTGCATTTTGCTTTCAGCCTCTTCCCATGTCCTGCCTCCAAAAAGCGGGTCTGTCTCTACCAGATCATAATAGCTGCCGAAAGCACCCTCCCCCTCTTTTTCTCCTGCCACACTTCCCGCTCCGATAATAACCGGCGGATGCGAAAACAGAACACTGCGTCTGCCCACCATTTTTTTCTCATTCATCAACATACGTTCCTTTCTGTAAGCTTTGACAAACATCCTGAAACTTAGTATGAGATATACGGGCTTTTTTATTCATGGCAGGCTTTTTGTTTAATCATAATGTGACATGTCATATGCAATTTTTAGGAGTTTCTCTACTTTTTCCAGAGAGGTCGGCTCGAATTTCCCAACTATTTCTGCAATTTTCCCATGCCATTTCAAATCAATATAACCTTTCATAATGTAGTCTGTGCTGACTTCCAGCGCATCGGCCAAACGGATTAATGTATTTGCCGAAAATCCTTTAGAACGCCTTTCTATTTCAAATAAGAACTTAGTAGAAATATCAGCCAATTCTGCCAGACACTCTCTGGAATACCCCCTATCCATACGAAGATTCATAATTCGAAAACCAATTTCTTCATTCATCATCTGTCTTTCGACTCCTTTCTTTTTATATCACAATAATAATATCACGTATTTTTATATTTATTCCGTTATATTCCTATAATATTAATTATACGGTCGTAAAGTATTATATTTTCTCATTATGTCTCTAGTTTTTTACGTTATACTGTAAATCACTCACGTTATTCTTATTTGTCTAATGCAAACCGCACTGTCAAGTAATTCCTCCCTAATGTATTTATCCGTTGTCGCAAGAGAAGCTCACGCCTGATTTTCGCTGCTTCTCCTCCGCTTTATCCCTCATAAATCACCCGCTTATGACGAAAAATCCATTCTTAGCATATTTCCCTATATACTGTCCACAAAAGGAGGAAAATTTCATGCGGCCATATCAGAATTCATTAAACAAAATACAAAGTTCCTGCCAATTCACAGACAAAGAAATGGCACGAATGGATTATACCTTAAAAGTATTTTTTTATGAATTTTCCAAGCTTCTCTTCTTTTTCATTTTTTTTGGAAGTTTTGGAAAATTAACTGAATTGATAATTTGTCTGCTTACACTTCTTCCTTTACGATGGATATCCGGCGGGCTTCATTTTAAGTATTACTGGTCATGCTTTGGATTTAGTTTTATATTTTTTTCCGTCCTTATTTTCGTTTTGGAGCAATGTGTCCTTCTGCAGCCAATTCAGAACATTTCATTGCTTGCCTGCAACATCCTGCTTTTCTTCGTTGGTCCGGTCACTTCCGAAAAACGCAAGACAATGCCGTTGAAACAATATCAAAGAATGCGGTTTATTTCTTCCGGTATCCTGCTTCTATACTCATTCCTTTACTTTGCTTTGGAAAATGTGCCCCATCGTTCCCTTGTGTTCTGGAGTATCATTTTGCAAATAATACAATTATTTTGCGCCAGACTGGTGCGGAAAGGAGAGATCTATGAAAAAGTTTAACAAATCATTCTTGTACAAGTTCAGTACATTGTGTATTGCACTGGGAGGAATTATTTACTATCATGGTCCCTGCATGTTCTTTTTCGGTGAACCGGAATTAAAGGAAGACTAAATAAAAAAGATGGCATCACTGCTTATCCGGCGATGCCATCTTTTTTCTATATAAGAATCCGTATCTCAAAACTTTCTTTTTCCTCTCTTTTTGTATTATCTGCCATCAGAACACCACGATTTGCATCGACAAGCTGTTTCACATCATATAATCCGATACCGCGTCCTTCTCCCTTGGTACTGTATCCAAATTCAAATATTTTCTCCATCTCTGAGTGCTTCAATTTTCTGCAGGTATTAGCAACACAGACAGAAATCCGTTCCTCATACATTTTCTTCCGTTCTATCTCCACCCACAGAATTTTTGTGCCATCGTATTCGCGCAGTGCTTCTATGGCATTGTCAAGCAATGTTCCCAAAATCTGCACCCATACAACGTCATTTACACGACTCTCCCGTATACTGCAGGAAAAAACCGTTCTCACTTCAATACCGTCTTCATAAGCCTCATTTATTTTCTCATACAAAAGTGCCGCCACAACTGGCTCTTCCAATATCAGCACATCCGTCGGTAATTCATACTCCCACAAATGTCCCAAATATTCTTTTTGTTTTTCAACCAGTTCATCATATGTATCATACAGCCGGTACATTCCAAAAGCCGTATTGAACTGATTTTTGACTTTGTGCTGACGCCTGCGTATTTGAACGATAATGTCAGAAAAACTGTCCAGGTACTTTTTTCGAACATGATTTTCTATCCGGTATTTTTGTATTCTGGAAAGCAACAGCCACATGGCAATGACACATGCTGTAATGTATACATATTCCGTCACTTCAAGTTTCTTAATAAATTTCAGCATCACCATCGGTGAAAAAATCATAAGACTCAGCACCGCAACCAATGCATAAGCAGGTTCCCACTTGTCAAAAAAATCTAAAATTCTATACAACTTCATCCTGCTGGCAATCGCACAAACAATTACCATTAGTGATGAAGAAATAATTTCTAAACTTCTGGCATATAGCTCAACCGGATAGAGCCAATAAACAATTTGCATCAGTAACAATTCTAAAACACTTGAAATAACCAATGTGACAACAAGCATAGCTAAATTTCTGACAAACGAAAGCCCATAACACCATATAATATACACCAACAAAATTAAATAACTGGCAAAAGAATATTGTGCCGGAAAATCCAGTCGGCATAACAAGACATAATATATGCTGTAAACAGCAAAATAAACAGCTGTTTTTTTCATATTAAACAATTGTTGTTTTTTACCTAACGCATAAACAACCAGAACAATTCCCAGCCACTCCATTATTCCTGTATAAATCCACAACCAACTCATTTTCGTGTTCCCTGCAATTTCTCCAAATTTTCC
>CAZGDT010000122.1:0-5024 GCA_964524245.1 uncultured Eubacterium sp.
CATGCAGATACCGGATTGAGTATCAATGATGGAACGATTAAGATCACGGAATCCTATGAAGGAATTGAGAGTGGAGATATTTCGATCAACGGCGGAAAAATCACGATAAAGTCGAGAGATGATGGGATGAACGCGGCAGGCGGTAATGACGGTGCGGATGAGACAGAACATACACCGGGTATGCCGGGAGATCACTTCAACAAAGGTGATGCAGCTGCAAATACGAATTATCAGATTATTATTCGTGGCGGTGATATTGCCGTAGATGCGGATGGAGACGGAATTGACTCCAATGGAAATATATTCTTCCAGGGAGGAACTGTCACCGTTAATGGTCCGTCCAATGGCGGTAATGGTGCCTTAGATTACGGTGACGGACCGGATTGTGTATGTGAAATATCAGGAGGAACCCTGATTGCTGCCGGTGCAGTGGGAATGGATGCGGCTCCTACTTCCGGTTCATCACAGCCGGCTGTAAATGTGCGTCTTTCTTCTGTACAGAGCGGGAAAACTTACGTGGTTTTGAAAGACAGTGACGGCAAAATTGTATTGCAGGCACAGCCGACGAAGAACTTCCAGTCCGTTGTAATGTCCTGCGAAAGTTTGAAACTTGGCAGTACGTACACGGTTTATTATGGTAAGGATTTGAATTCCCTTACGAAAGGTGATTCCGTTACTTTTACCACGACCAGTATGGCGACAGGAAATGCAAACACGCCGGGAGGTAACTGGAACAGGCCGGGAAGATAGAGAACAAAAGAAGGACGCTGAAGTATCAGCGTCCTTCTTTTGTCTGCCGGCCCTCGTGGTTGATTGTATATCTTTCTTTCAGAATCAATTCCGATATCGGGATTAACGTGAATCCTTTCTGTTTTAACTTTGTAATTAATTCGTCCAGTGCTTCTGCCGTGTGTTTTCCACCGTTGTGACAGAGAATAATAGAACCGTTTCCGAGGTGTTTATTTTCCGTGATTTTTTTTATGATTGTTGCGGCGTCATAGTCTTTCCAGTCAAGAGAATCTACATCCCATTGAATGGGATAGTATTGATTTTCATGACATACCTGAATCAGTGTATCATTATAGTCACCATATGGAGGACGAAACAGAATCATGTCTTTTCCTGTTAATTTTTTTACCTTTTCATGTGGTTTCATTAATTCTTCTTTGCAGTCTTCTGCGGATAACTGTGACATATGTTTATGATTTTCACTATGATTACCTAAATCGTGACCGGAAGCAGCGATGGTTTTTACATCATTCGGATATTTTTCAATCCATCCGCCGGTCATAAAGAAAGTAACTCTTACATTGTGTTTTTTTAATGTTTCCAATATTTTTCCGGTGTCTTCATTTCCCCAGGCGGCATCAAAAGAAAGTGAAATAAGGGGTTTATTTTGCTCGACGCAATAGATGGGGAGTTCCTTTTGGCTTATGATTGAATTGCTCAAAACAGCCTGGTTTTCCGGGTACACAAGAAAACTTGTCGCGAGAAGAGCCAGTGAAGTGAGAACAATGGTTCCTACTTTCGTAAAAAGAATTAGTTTTTTTCGTTCCTGTTCTATATTCATATATTTAACAGCCTTTTTTTACATATTATGAAAAGCAGACAGAAGTTATTCTCATTTGCAGCAATAAGAAGAACTATTGAAAATCATGAATATTAAATTTCATTTCTTCTTGACAAAGCCTATTGATATAAGTATAATGAACATATGAATAAATGTTCAAATGTCGAAAGGAGATGATTGATATGCAGCCATCGGAAGATGAACTTTATGATCTGGCAGAATTATTCAAAGTTTTTGGTGATTCTACACGGATTCGTATTTTGTTTGTATTATTTGAGAAAGCTGTATGTGTGACTGAGCTGGCAGATGAATTGAACATGACGCAGTCAGCGATTTCGCACCAGTTGAAAATTTTGAAGCAGAACAAGTTAATAAAAGGAAGACGGGAAGGAAAGTCGGTTTTTTATTCGCTGGCAGATGAACACGTGAGGACGATTATTGCTCAGGGATTAGAACATGTATATGAATAATAAAATGAGTAGGAGGAATTAACAATGAAGAAGAAGTATAAATTACAGGATTTGGATTGCGCCCATTGTGCGGCAAAAATGGAAGAGGCGATTCGCCGGATTGATGGAGTGAATGAAGCGAGTGTCAGTTTTATGATGCAAAAACTTGTGATAGACGCCGAAGAAGAGCGGTTTGACGAAATCATGAAAGAAGTAGTGAGGGTATGTGCGAAAGTTGAACCGGACTGTCGGATTATAGGATAGGAAGAAGGAGAAAAGATGACGAAGAAACAGAAAAAAATGCTTATACGTATCAGTGTTGTTTTTGTATTGTTTGTTGCTCTGATGATTTGTGAGCACACAGGCATTTTTGATTTGGTGCCGAAGATGGCATTGCCTGCCATCTATATTGTTCCTTATCTTATTATAGGATATGATATCATATATAAAGCAGCCAGAAACATATCGCACGGACAGATTTTTGATGAGAATTTTCTCATGATGCTTGCTACATTTGGAGCATTGGGAGTTGCTGAATATTCAGAGGCGGTTGCTGTTATGCTGTTTTATCAGATTGGGGAGCTGTTTCAGGGATATGCCGTTGGAAAATCCCGCGAATCCATTACGCAGATGATGGACATCTGCCCGGAATATGCCAATGTGGAGCAGGAAGGAGAGCTGCGTCAGGTTGCCCCGGACGATGTGGAAACCGGTACACGGATTGTGATAAAGCCGGGAGAGCGGATTCCGCTTGACGGCATTGTGGAAGAAGGAGAATCCTTACTTGATACGGCAGCTCTGACGGGTGAACCGGTACCGCGAAAAGCAGCCGTGGGAGATGAAGTAATCAGCGGCTGTGTTAACGGAAGTGGAACATTGAAAGTCAGGACGACGAAACCGTTTGAAGATTCTACGGTGGCAAGAATCCTGGAATTGGTAGAGAATGCAAGCAGTAAAAAGGCAAAGGTGGAAAATTTTATAACACGATTTGCAAAATATTACACGCCGATTGTTACGATTGGAGCCGTATTACTTGCGCTTGTGCCATCTCTTCTTGTGGGCGGACCCACAGAGTGGATTCAACGCGCCTGTATCTTCCTTGTTATTTCCTGCCCGTGTGCACTGGTAATATCCGTGCCTCTCGGTTTTTTCGGCGGAATTGGGGCGGCCTCTAAAATCGGAGTTTTAGTTAAAGGCAGTAACTATCTTGAGGCAGTTGCCGAAATGGATACAATTGTTTTTGATAAAACGGGGACACTGACGAAAGGCGAATTTTGTGTAACAGAAGTTTTGCCGGCCGGCATTTCTGCAGAAAAACTGTTGGAGCTTGCAGCATTGGGTGAAGGATATTCCAATCATCCGATTGCAGGAGCAATGAAAGAGGCATATGGAAAGCCGTTGGAGATGAATCGTGTATCGGAAACGGTTGAAATTGCAGGGCATGGGATTTGTGTATCCATTGATGGCAGAAAACTGTATATTGGTAATGAAAAATTAATGAGAGAAAAGGAGATTTCCTACATTCCCTGTGATTGCGCGGGAACTGTCGTATTCGTGGCTGAAGAAGGAAATTTTCTTGGTGCCATAGTGATTTCCGACACGATAAAAGAGGGAGCTGCATGGGCGATTGCTGACATGAAAGAAGTCGGCGTGAAAAAATGTGTCATGCTGACGGGGGATTGTATGGAGACGGCGCAGCATGTGGCAGATGAACTGGGAATTGATGAAGTGTACGCGGAACTCCTTCCCGGCGGCAAGGTGGAACAGGTGGAAAATCTGCTTGGAAAAGGTCAGATGAAAGGACATCTTGCTTTTGTAGGGGACGGAATAAATGACGCACCGGTGTTGACACGTGCAGACGTGGGGATTGCCATGGGAAGTCTTGGCTCCGATGCGGCGATTGAGGCGGCTGATATCGTGCTGATGGATGATGACATAAGAAAGATTGCCGCTACGGTGCGCATTTCCCGTAAAACACTGCGCATTGTGAAGCAGAATATTGTATTTGCACTGGGAGTGAAGGCTGCGGTACTTCTTTTGGGTGCGTTGGGAATGGCAAATATGTGGGAAGCGGTTTTTGCAGATGTTGGTGTTTCCGTTATTGCAATATTAAATGCTATGAGGGCGCTTAAAGGAATCGTTTTACGTTGATTAACAGAATGCAGAATTATTAACAAAAGGGAAAAAGGAGGAAGAAAATGAAAAGAAGTAACAGGAAACGTCTGATGGCAACAGCGTTAGCACTCGCTATGGTGCTGTCACTGTGCGGTGTCACCGTGGTGCCAAAGAAAACAGCACTGGCGGCAACGACATTAAGCAATCCGACTACGGACAGTAACGGTGTCAGTACGTGGGACTGCATTTATTTCGGTAATTACTACCAGAGCAACAGCACAACGAAAGAGCCTATCAAGTGGCGTGTCCTCTCGGTAAACGGAAACGATGCCTTTCTTCTGGCAGATCAAAATCTGGACTGTCAGCCGTATAATGAAAAATACACGAGTGTAACATGGGAGACGTGTACGCTTCGCACCTGGTTAAATACTACGTTTCATTCGACGGCATTTACATCCGCTGAACAGGCGGCAATAAAAAGCACGACGGTTGTCAATGATGATAATTCGTTTTACGGCACGGAAGGCGGGAACGATACGACAGACAAAGTCTATCTCCTGTCGATTGCAGAAGCATGTAATACGGCGTATGGGTTTGATGGAGTGTTTCCGAGATGCAGTGAAACCAGGGAAGCAAAAAATACAGCCTATGCCAAGGAGTGCGGAGCCTCGACGTCCACGAGTACGGAGTGCGAGGGGAACGGCTTTTGGCGGCTCCGGTCGCCCGGCTACAGTGTTCGTGACGCCGCCTATGTCAGCATCGGCGGCTGCGGGTACGACTATGGTAGTATTGTCAGCAGTGATAGTCATGCTATCCGTCCCGCTTTGCATTTAAGTCTTTCCTCTTCTACTCTTTGGAGTTACGCGGGAAAAGTTACCTCGAACGGGGGA
>CAZGDT010000123.1:0-4938 GCA_964524245.1 uncultured Eubacterium sp.
GCCGGCATCAGCCGGATAGCTTAACTTTGCTCAAATCTCTCGTCAGTGCATCCAATTTGGTTCGAATGCTGTTGTCAAGAACCCGGTCACCAATACGAATGACAATTCCGCCAAGTAATTTTTCTTCTACCTGATAATCCATGGATAATGTTTCGTATCGGGAGCTCTCAAGGAGTTTCTTTTCAATCTTTTTCTTCTGTTCTGATGAAAGCGGCATAGGCGTACGAACCTGAACAATTCCAATTTTTTGATACGCCATAACTTTTTCTTTCAAATATAAAAGAACAGAGCTAATCTCTCCAATTCGTCTTTTTTTTACAAGAACATGTAAAAATCCTCTCATGCTTTCCGACAATTCTTCTCCAAAAACATCATGAAGCATGGAGAGTTTCTTTTCCCCGGTTATCTCCGGATGAGACAAAAGTGCTGCAAACTCAGGATTCTCATCTAAAACTTCCTGCATAATCGTTATCTCATTCTGAAGTGCATCAATCCGATTTTCCTCTAATGCAAGGGAAAACATCGCATCCCCATACACTCCTGAAACTAACTTTGCCATGTTTCATCACCTATTTCTTTCAATGTGTCATCAATCAGTTTTTCCTGCATTTCTTCTGTGATTGATTCTTTCACAAATCGTTCCGCCATAAGAGAAGCAACCTGAACCATTTCCTTTTTTATTTCATCGCGAACTTTTTCTTTTTCAAGTGCTGCTTCTTTTTCAGCACGAACCACGATGCGATGTGCTTCCACACCCGCTTCCTCTACAATTTCTCCGGCACGTTTTCCGGCTTTCTGATGCGCCTCTGATAAAAGAGCCGCTGATTCTTCTTCTACCTTCGCCAGACGGCCGTCATAATCTTCCTTTAGGGCAAGCGCATCCTTTTTTGCGGCTGCCGCCTCATCCAGCTGTCCCTGTATAAAGTCTTTTCTCTTCTGAATCAGCTTTCTGGCAGGATTAAATAAAAGATATGACAACAAAAAAAACAATACCAGCATGGCGACCAGCGTAATACAGGTGTCAAATAAGGTCTGCGGATCAAGTCCGAATATTCTTGGATCCAAAACCAATCACTCCTTTCTGATTTTGTTCGGATGGATTGGTTATACTCCAAACGGATTCACGAACAAAAGAATCATCGCAACAACCAGACCATACAGACCCGTTGTTTCGGCTACTGCCTGTCCGAGAAGCATGGTTGACATAATTTCACCACGCGCACCCGGATTGCGCCCTACGGCACTTGCACCGTAACCGGCCGCAATTCCCTGCCCGACTCCGGGTCCGATTCCTGCAATTACGGCAAGCCCTGCCCCTATTGCGGACGCTGCCTGTACCAAATGTGCTCCTGTAATTCCTGTAAATTCCATAATTCATTCCTCACTTTCCGCGTTTTTACGCAATTCAATTTAGTCTTCCAAATCTGCGGCATTCGCAACGAATACCATTGTCAGCATAGCGAATACATATGCCTGCAGGGCACCGGCAAATACATCCAGATAAGCATGTAACGCCGCCGGCCATGCCCACAACAAAAATTTTGGCAAAAGGCCGTAAATCAATGCCATCATCATGGTCCCTGATAAAATATTGGCAAAAAGACGTAATGACAAAGATACCGGAGTTGCAAACTCACTGATTACATTGATGGGAAAAAACAAAAATATCGGATCAAACAGTCCTTTTAATTTTCCCCACTTCTGCCACTTAATTCCCTGGTATTGGATCATAACAAACGTAATCAGTGCCAGGGGTAGCGTGACACCGTAATCGGCTGTCGGTGGTCTGAGCCCGAAGAGTCCGGACAAATTACACGTCACAAGAAACATAAAAATCACACCAATATAATTCTTGAAACGGGGTGCCAGTGTTCTGCCCATGTTACTCTTTACCAGATTATCCAGTGATTCAACCAGCAGTTCAAGCACATTCAGAAATCCTGTCGGTGCTTTTGTCGGATCTGCTTTGGCAATCCTGCGATTCGCCACAATGGCAAAAACAATCAGCGCAGCCATGACAATGGACAGGCATACATGTGTTGTCGTAATGTATACGGTAACACCGCCAATGTGTACCGGCAAATATCCGTGAACATAAAAATCTACTCCATTCACGCACTCACTCTCCTTTCATTTTTATCTTTGCTAATCGTACCCTCTCTATTACCGGCACCATGAGAGCGGCGAATTTTCTGGACAAAAGCCCTGCCAGAACCGTGTAAGGAAGAATAATATCCGGCAGCATAAAGCTTCCCGCCAATACCGCAAGCTCTGCAACCGCTCTTACCGTCCCCATAGCACGGGAATGATTTACCGCTTTTTTTTCCGGCAAGTCAAGTTCAATATCTATACTGTGATACAGATGCAGCATCATGGCGCTTGCCGTCAGACTTCCAACCAGTTCCCCCAGCACATAGGCAAGAGGATTTGAGGTCCAAAAAAGTCCTGCCACAACTACGACAGCGGCAAGAAGCCATATTCCTATTATAACTTCCCACAAACTAATCTTCGCTGTCTCCATCTGTCATCTTCCTCTCTGCCGACCGCATTCCGCCTCTGTCACTTTCCCCGGATTCGTCCTTCTTCTTGCCGGGCGGGAACTGTCCGGTCAACACAAGCATACTGCGGATTGAGGCCAAAATTCCGATAAACATCATGACCACAGTCCAGAATTTCGTTCCGACCAGACGATCAATCCCATATCCAATCAACAGACTAAGGCTCATGCACACCATCATGGACAACCCAATCTGCATTACCATAGACAATGCAAACATAATCTCCCTTCGATTTTTCGCTTTGTCTCTTTGTTTCATAATTCTCCTGCTTTCCTCACACAGGCCATCTGCCCCTCGATAATTGCACTGCGAAGTCCTTTTTCTTCCAGAACACGAACAGCCTCAATCGTCGTGCCTCCCGGAGAACAAACCATATCCTTCAATTCTCCCGGATGTTTCCCTGTTTCCAATATCATTTTAGCACTTCCATAAACCGTTTGTGCTGCAAGTTCATATGCCTGTGCCCTCGGCATCCCATCTGCCACCGCGGCATCTGCCATTGCTTCAATTATCATAAAAACGTAGGCCGGTGAACTTCCGCTGACACCGATAACGGTGTCCATCATACTTTCCTCCACCTTCGCCACAATGCCGAAACTTTCAAACAGTTTCACTGCCTTTTCTTTTTCTTTTTCTGTCACCCGGTCATTAAAACACATGCCGGATGCTCCTGCCAACACGAGCGCCGGTGTGTTCGGCATGGTTCTTACCAGTTTAATATTCTTTCCAAACAGGCTCTGAATATTCAACATCGTTTGTCCTGCCGCAATTGATATAATAAGGGTGTCGTCTGTTACGCTTTCCGCAATTTCGGAAATAACCGGTTCAAACTGATAAGGTTTTACGGCAAGTACCAATATATCAGCCTTTTTTGCCACCTGTCGGTTGTCTGCCGTCGTTTGTACTCCAAATTCAGCATGAATTGCTTTACGCGCCTCTTCATTTCTTCTCGATATCAGTATTTCTTCCTTCGAATAGAGTCCCTTTGCTAAAATCCCTTTTAACATCGCCTGCGCCATGTTTCCGCATCCGATAAAACCTAACACACTAACACCTCCACTGTCAATTATTCACTTTCTGCTTCTTCAATCATATCTACCCGGCGCTTATGTCTCTCCACACCGGAAAATTCCGTATCCAAAAACACGTCTACAATTTTCTCCGCCAGCCCCGGCCCTATCACTCTGGCACCAAAAGCCAGAATATTGGCATCATTGTGCAGACGGGTAGCTTCCGCACTAAAACAGTCACTGCATACGGCCGCGCGGATTCCTTTTACTTTATTTGCCGCTATGGATATGCCGATGCCGGTTCCGCAAATCAAAATCCCCCTGTCACACTCACCGCTTACAATCGCCTGCGCAACCTTTTTGCCGTAAACGGGATAATCAACGGGTTCCGGACTGTAACTTCCATAATCTCTGTAATTCTCACCTCTTGCTTCCAGATGCTTTATTATCACCTGTTTCAGCTCATAACCTGCCTGGTCGCTTCCCAATGCTATCATCATGTAAAACCCTCCTAAATACATGCAATTAATTCCATTGCAGTTTTTTCTTCACTCGATACAGCAAATCCTTTAATTCAATATAACTTTCCTCATAAGCTTCATCGCCGCTTCCGTAAGGATCTGCCACATCCGGTCCCAGATCCCCGTCTTCTTCTGCAGCAAATTCACGCAGCGTGTATACATGTTCCGTAAGTCCGTAATCCTCTACCAGCTTTACCTTCTCCGTAAAATTCATGGTGAGTATTAATGTTTTTTCATCTGCTTCTTCTTCGTGAAACTCTTCCGCCACCTGCTCGTCGCAGGGTACTGCATGATTAATCAAAAGTTCCGTCACTTTCCTGTCTCTCGGCTCCGCAAACAGAACAACCAGTCCGCGGGAAATGATTTCTTTCGATTTGTCCATAAGAATGCTTTTCATAATCCACTCTGCCATTGGACTTAGTATGACATTTTCTTTTGATACAAAAATAATTCGTGTATATTTTTCCATGTCACTTTTCTCCCCTTTCGTCTTCCGGAAGGTATTCTATTCTCTGTCCTGCCGCTTTCAGCAAACGATTCATAACCGCTTCACTTTTTTCTTCTCCCGAAAAGCCTTCCGAAAAAATAATTTCTACTCCCAAACGGTCAAACTCACGCAAAACCTTATAAAGCCCCTGTTCTATCGTATGCCTCTCTCTGGAACCTACGGACAGAACCTGTCCATGATTATAATACGATATCGTCTCATCCGCAGCCAATATTCCTACCTTGTCTGCCGGATACGCCGCTGCCAATTGACGGATTCTTTCTGTCACTGCATGTAACGGCCCGTCCACGATCATCATCTTTGCCTTCGGCGCATAATGACGGTATTTCATTCCCGGTGCT
>CAZGDT010000124.1:0-4895 GCA_964524245.1 uncultured Eubacterium sp.
CTCCCAATCAGATTACGGATTCTCGTGCTGCTGACAACACTGCCATCACATTCCAACTGTTCAAAAACCCTGACATGAAATCCATATCGTTCACCCATCTTTTTCAGATAGGCTGCATCTCCGGCACGATTATTTCCGAATCGGAAATCACTTCCCACTACTACTTTTTTTGCACCACATTTTTTATGCAAAACGTCAGAAACAAATTCTTCCGGCATTTGCCGGCAGAATGCTGCATCCAGCGGAATTTCCACCATCTTATCCATTCCAAATTTCTCTGCAAGCATTTTCTTTTCACAGGGACTGTAAAGAACACTTCCTTTTCCGGGAGCAAATGTAAACATAACCGTAGTCATATTACTGTCTTTTGCTTCCTGTAAAAGCAGCCGGTGTCCCATGTGAATACCGTCAAATTTACCTATACAGACAGCCGTTTGATTCCATTTAAACTCCAGATTCCGTATCACTTCCATCGTTATCTCTTCCTCTATTCATGAAACATTTTCACAACATGATACATCCCGTCAGACTGGCGATACTCATATAATGCATAAAAATCACCATGTTCATCATACATTCTTACCGGTTCACCCTGCTTCGGCATTTTCAGGGAACAATGTGAAGGTTTTATCGAATTGCCGTTTGCAAGAAGGTGCAGAGCATCAGAAGAAACCGTGCATTCCTCTGCCTCTGAAAACATGGCATCCACCGGGAGCATAAGTTCTTCGGCTTTTCCCCTCTCTGCCTCCTGTTCAATCTCCGCAAGCGTTCGTGCGTCCTCCAGCCTGAAACAATCCACACGTGTACGAATCAGACTATTCATGGCAGCTCCGCAGCCGAGCTTTTCTCCAATATCATGACAGAGTGTCCGGATATAAGTCCCTTTAGAACAGGAAACTTCCATTGTAAATTTCCCTTCGGACAGCGCAGTCGAAAGAAGTCTGATTTCATGAATGAATATCTTGCGCGGTTTTCGTTCCACTTCCTTCCCCTGTCTTGCCAGTTCATACAATTTTTTCCCATTGATTTTCACTGCCGAATACATGGGCGGAATTTGCATGATTTCTCCCACAAAACCATTTATCACATCCTGAAGCTCTTTTTCCGTGACCAAAACAGGTGACTCATGAAGAATTTCTCCCGTCATGTCCTGTGTATCCGTAATGATTCCTAATTTCACTTCTGCCTTATAAGTCTTATCCTTTTCCGTAAGAAGTGCACATACTTTTGTCGCTTTTCCCACGCAGACAGGAAGTACACCCGTCGCTTCCGGATCAAGTGTCCCGGTATGCCCTATTTTCTTTGTATGCAGAATCCCACGCAGCTTTGCCACAACATCATGAGAAGTAAAGCCTCGTTCTTTGTATACATTAATAATTCCATTCATTCGTCTGTTCATCCAACTTCATTTAATTGATTTTCAATGTGCTCCGTTAAGTTATTAATCACATCAAAAGGATCGCCCTCAATGGAACATCCTGCCGCCCTTACATGACCGCCTCCCCCAAAATACCGGGCAATACTGCTGACATCCACCACTTCATTGGAACGCATGCTTACCTTGAATTCACCCGGCACTCTTTCATCCAGAAGAATCGCCACTTCCACTCCTTTTGTTGTTCTCATTTCATCAATGACGCCATCCAGATCCGAAGGTTTTGCTTCATAAAAATCCAATACATTTTTCCTTACAACGGAAAAGAGACAACGCCCTTCTAAAATGCGGACACTCTCCAACAGACAGCGTCCCATAATCTGTAACTGTTTATATGTTTTCAGATAAAAACTGCCATCGATGATTTTACCAAACGGAATTCCTTTATCAATAAGTTTTCCGGCAATGCACATCGTATCTCCCGTTACGTTGGAATGCTTGAAAACACCGGTATCATGAACAATCCCGGTATACAACGCACAGGCAACATCATACGAAATCTTTTCATTTTCCATCATTCCATAAAGAATCTCACATGTTGAACTTGCCTCTTTAACATAATTCTCATTTCCAAATTCCGTATTTGTAATATGATGGTCTATATTTATCACATAATCCGAAGACTCCATAACCGCCTTCGCTTCTCCAAGTCTTTCAGCATCTCCACAGTCAAGCGCTATAAAAAGATCATAACCGGATTCTTTTTCAAATGCTCCTTCCCGGTTCAGGTAAGAAAAAGATTCCGGTATCTCTTCCAAACAGACGCACACTTTTTTATCCGGAAAATGTTCCTGTATGTATCCGTACAATCCCATACAGGAGCCAATACAATCACCGTCCGGGCGAACATGTCCGCCGATGGCAATGGTATTTGCCCTGCTCACTGCCAAAAATAACGGACTCATTCGCCGTCACCTCCGTTTCCGTGACCGGAATTCAATTCCTGAATTCGTTTGGACATTCGAACCCCGTACTCAATCGAGGTATCAAGCACAAATGTTAACTCCGGCGTATACCGCAGATTCATGCGTCTTGCAAGCTGATGTCTCGCATAAGAAGCACTCTTTTTCAAACCTTCCATGGTTTTTTCCTTTGCTTCTTCGTCACCCATCACACTGACAAATATCTTTGCATACTTCAAATCCGGTGTTACTTCTACGGAAATGACAGAGGTCATTGGCGCAATTCTCGGATCTTTCAAATCTTCCCGGATAATCTGACTCATCTCACGCTGCACTTCACTATTGACCCGGATATTCTTTACACTGTTTTTCTTCATTTTTCATTCTCCGTTCCTACTAATCTCTATCTTGGAACCTCAACCATCTTGTAGCACTCAATCTGGTCTTCTTCCTGAAGATCATTGAATCCGTCAAATACAAGACCGCACTCATAACCTGCCGCCACTTCTTTCACATCATCCTTGAAACGTTTCAGACTGGCAAGGTCTCCTTCAAATATCTGCTCACCTTCCCTTGTAACACGGGCACGGCAGCCTCTTTCAATTTTGCCGTCCAATACGTAAGAACCGGCAATTGTTCCTACTCCGGAAGCCTTAAACGTCTGACGGACTTCTGCATGAGCAATCACTTTTTCTTCATAAACAGGCTCAAGCATTCCCTTCATGGCAGCTTCAATGTCCTCAATGGCATCATAAATAACCCGATACAGACGAACATCCACATTTTCTCTGTCTGCCGTTTCTTTTGCCATATTGTCAAGACGAATGTTAAATCCGATAATAATGGCATTGGAAGCGCTCGCCAGACTGACATCGGATTCATTGATGGCACCGACACCCCCATGAATGACACGCACTGCCACTTCCTCGTTGCTGAGTTTTACAAGGCTCTGTTTTACAGCTTCCACGGAGCCCTGCACGTCAGCTTTGATGATAAGATTCAAATCTTTTACATTGCCTGCCTGAATCTGGCTGAACAACCCATCCAATGAAAGCTTTTTCGCTTTCGTCTCTTCCAACAGTTTATCTTTACCCTGGTCAATATATGCCTGAGCAATCTGTTTCGCTTCTTTGTCATTTTCCGTCGCCAAAAATACTTCACCCGCACTCGGTACACCATTCAGACCCAGAATTTCAACCGGCGTAGAAGGTGTCGCCAATTTGACACGCTCGCCCTTGTGATCAAGCATGGCGCGGACTTTACCATAAGCAGTGCCGACCGCAATATGGTCTCCGACATTTAATGTTCCTTTCTGTACGAGAACCGTTGCCACGGGTCCTCTTCCCTTATCCAGCTGTGCTTCAATAACAATACCGCGGGCGCGTCGTTTCGGATTGGCTTTTAACTCCAGAACCTCCGATGTCAGAACAATCATTTCCAACAGATTGGAAATACCTTCCTTCGTATGAGCAGACACCGGACAGAAAATTGTACTTCCTCCCCATTCTTCCGGAATCAGTTCGTATTCCGACAGTTCCTGCTTCACACGCTCAATGTTGGCACCTTCTTTGTCAATCTTATTTATGGCAACAATTATTTCCACACCGGCTGCTTTTGCATGGTTAATTGCTTCTACCGTCTGCGGCATAACGCCATCATCCGCAGCTACAACAAGAACGGCTACATCCGTAGACTGCGCTCCACGCATACGCATGGAAGTAAATGCTTCATGACCCGGTGTATCCAAAAATGTAATTTTTTCACCATTGATTCGCACGACATAAGCTCCGATATGCTGTGTGATACCGCCTGCCTCATGTTCCGTAACATCCGTCTGGCGAATGGCATCCAAAAGGGAAGTCTTTCCGTGGTCTACGTGTCCCATTACACACACAACCGGCGGACGTTTCTTCATTTTTGCTTCATCTTCTTCCTCTTCTTTCAGAAGTTCTGCCACCATATCTACTTTTTCTTCCATTTCAGCAATTATATCAAAGCCAAGTGCAATTTCTTCCGCTTCATCGAAGGTGATGTCCTGGTTCAGTGATACCATCTGTCCCTGAAGGAACAGTTTTTTCACAAGCACGGATGCCGGCATCTTCATTTTATCAGCAAGCTCACGAATCGTAAGTGATTCCGGAATGGTAATCTGTTTAATCTCTTCTGCAGGTTCCTGTTTTACCGGTTCCGGCTTAATAAATGCTCCCTTTCTGTTCGGATCTTTCTTTGAACGAATGCGGTTCATTTCTTCTTTCGTGCTCTTACGATAGCCTCCGGTCTTATTGTTCCGTTCATCTTTCTTTCGATTTCTCTGACGGGAATTCTTCTGCTCCTGTTTAATGCCGTCAAAACCGCTCTGTGCTTTTTCAAAGCGTTCAAATACACGCTCTCCGTTTCCGCGGTTATTATTATTTCCACGCCGGTCACCGCGCTGACCCTGCCGGTCATTACTGCCGCGACGGTCATTCCTTTTGTTCTGTCCGCCATTGTTGTTCCTGTTGTCCTGTCTTCCGCCACCCGGACGACGCTCTCTGTCACCCCTGTTTTGACCGGACGGT
>CAZGDT010000125.1:0-4878 GCA_964524245.1 uncultured Eubacterium sp.
ATTGCCTGCAGAATCACAATTGTCGTCTCAGCCGGAAATACAGACGGAAGCAGAAACCAAACCGGAAATCAAACCGGAAGCAGACGCGCAGACGGAAGCGGTTGTTCAGAAAGAACCGGAGTTTAAGCCTGAACCAAAAGATAAGATTCCGGAATGGACAATGCCGGAAGAGTTTTTGGAAGAAAAACAAGAGGAATATTTACTGCCGGAAGAAAACATAATTCCTGAAAAAGATGTGATTCAGGAAGAAGATATGATTTTGGAGGAAAATATTTCTTCTTCAGAGGAAGAACAGCTTAATGATCTTCTGGAACGTCTTGATATGTCAGAGCCTATAAAAAGGATGAATGAAAGTGCACAGGAAGATATGGCGGATGTCATTGAGCGTGAAGAAGAACAGGTTGAATTATCAGAAGCACTGCCTCTGAAACCGTCCAACAGCACACTTCCGAAGTATAAAAAACCGGAATTTGACTTTCAGTTGGAACCGGTTAACATTCCATTGGATGATCAGTATTCCACCATTAGTGAATATGACGAAGTGCCGACAATACATGATTTAGAAAATCAGTGGAAATCGGATGATGCATCAGTTGTTGAAACAGTTGCAACAAAAGTTGAAGAAGGTGCGGCGGAAATTGAATCCGTTCACAGCGAAGAGATTGTACGTAAGAATGGAATGGGAAAGCGTTCTTATCATAAAATAACAATACGATAGTTTTTCTTCTCCGGGAAATGACACTTTTTCTCTGGTATTGCATAGGATAAGTTATAGGCATACAAGAGAGGGAGGAATTGCATTTGAGTCAAAAAATTTATCTGGATCATGCGGCTACAACACCATTAGATGAAGAAGTGCTGTTGGAGATGATGCCATATTTGAATGAGAAACACGGTAATCCGTCCAGCATTTATGACTTAGGAACAGACAATAAAACAGCGATACAAAATGCAAGAAAGACAATCAGCACAACGTTAAGCTGTAACCCGAATAACATTTATTTTACTTCCGGAGGAACAGAAGCTGATAATTGGGCGCTTATCGGAATTGCAGAGCAGTTTGCAACGAAGGGAAGGCACATTATCACAAGTAAAATTGAACATCATGCAATTCTTAACACATGTTATTATCTAGAAAAAAGAGGATATGAAATAACTTATCTGGATGTGGATGAGCAGGGATTTGTAAAAACGGAACAATTAAAGAATGTTTTGCGGCCGGATACAATTCTTGTATCTGTCATGACTGCGAATAATGAAATTGGGACAATCCAGCCTGTTTCTGAAATAGGAAACATCGTAAAACAAAGTAATGCTTTGTTTCATACGGATGCCGTTCAGGCATATGGTCAGATTCCTTTGGCGATAAATGAATGGAACATTGATCTGCTTAGTGCCAGTTCCCATAAATTTTATGGTCCCAAAGGTGCCGGCTTTTTGTATATTCGTGAAGGGATTCAAATGTCGTCATTTCTTCATGGTGGAAAACAGGAAAACGGTTTGCGTGCCGGAACAGAAAATGTTCCGGCTATTGTAGGGATGGGAAAAGCCGCAGAAGTGGCATATAAAACATTAGACCGTCGTCTAAAAAAAGAATCTTTGCTTCGAGATTATATGATTCATCGAATTGAGAGAGAAATTCCTTACTGTCACTTAAATGGATCACGGAAAAGAAGATTACCTAATAATGTAAATGTGAGTTTTTCGTTTGTTGATGGCGAAACAGTCGTTATTTTGCTTGATATGGAAGGAATTTGTGCGTCATCCGGTTCTGCCTGCACTTCCGGACAGTCAGTTGTTTCTCATGTAATACATGCATTAGGACTTGAAGAGGAACTTGCACTGGGAACATTACGATTTACATTAGGACAAAAAACAACAAAAGATGAGATTGATGAAACTGTCCGCATGTTAAAAAAGATTATTATGGAAAACAGGAACATGAACCAAAAATATATCAGCTTTATCCGGAATAATCAAAAACGATAGTTATAAATCATAAAAAATGGGTTTGCGTTTCTGATATATGGCATACTGGCACAGACCTGCCTTTTTTATAAGCATTGCTGTTTCCGGAAAATGATAGGCAAGAAATTCCGGTGAATGTGCATCCGAGCCTATGGTTATCAGCTTTCCGCCCTTTTCACAATACCACTTTACGATATCAAAATGAGGATTAGGAAAACGACCGCTTTTTTTATATCCTGCCGTGTTAATTTCCAATGCAATATCTTTTTTAATCAAAAATTCAAGAATGGCATCCAGTATTTCACGAAACATGGATGGTATGTAAACAAAATCAGAAGGAGCATATCGTATAATATAGTCTAAATGCCCCAGGGAATCGATTTCATGAAAATATTGAAGATTTTCATATACTTCCTCAAAATAATATTGAATGCATTGGAATGGTTCTTTTCCTTCCCAAAATGAAGGATAATAAGGGTCCTGTTCATTTATCAGATGCAGGGAGCCTATAAGGTAATCAAGGGCATCCTGTTTTGAAAGTGCCGAGTTTTTTTTGATTACCGTATTTTTTTTCTGTAATCCGCACTCAACACCGATGTAAACAGAGATATGTGAGTTTTCTTTTATATTTCTGATTTTATTAACATAAGATTCCCAGTCGAAGCAAAAAGGAATTATATCTTTTGTATGTAAATCCTTTACTGCAGAAAGCGGAAATTCATAATCCATATGATCCGTAAAACATAACCCGGATAATCCTAAAGAGTATGCCTGCTTCAGATGTTCTTCAGGAAGGATTTCACTATCTGTAGAAAAGCAGGAGTGTACGTGTGTATCAAACTGTATTGGCATAACTAGAAGCTCCTTTCGAGAAACACGCCATCTTCTTTATTGACACATGTAATATTGTCAACACAGGAAGAAGCCATTAGGGAATAGTTTGTATAATAAACAACAAATCCCGGTTTGCTGCCATTTGGTTTCTTAACATTTTTCTTTTGAGTATAATCGATTTCAACTTTATCCGTTCCTTTTCCTTTAGAAAAATATGCAGCAAGACCGGCTGCCTCTTCAAATGTTTTTACCGGCGGCTCTTTACCATTTGTTTTTACAATAACATGGGAGCCCGGCATGTTTTTGGCATGAAACCACCAGTCATTGCCCGTGGCGAACCGAAATGTCAGTTCATCATTTTGATAATTATTCTTTCCAACGTAAATGTCGTAACCGTCACTGGAAATGAAATGAAGTGGTTTGCTTTTAGGAATTCTCTGCTTTTTTCCATTTTTTGGTGTTTTTCGTTTGATATAACCAAAATCAGAGAGTTCCTGACGGATAACATGGAGATCTTCTTCCTTACGTGCAATGTCCAATTCTGTCAGAATCGACTCAAGATGTGCGATTGTTTCTTCATTTTCTTTTTGCTGTATCGTTACAGCTTCTTCTGTCCGTTTTAATTTATTGTATCTTGAAAAGTATCTGTTGGCATTATCTGTTGCACTCATTGTATTGTCAACCGGAATTGTAATTTCCTTATTATCGTAGTAATTAATGCAGGTGAGAGACTTATCTTCCGGCTGCAGCTGATAACCGTATACGTTTAATAATTCGCCGAAGACCTTATATTTTTCTTTCTTCTGTGTATCATGCAGTTGTTTTTTTTGAATTTCATTTTTTTTGTGACAGCGTTCCAAAATAGTAGTTACCGATTTTCTAAGGTCCGTTGATTTTTGCCGGATTCTTCCGATGAGTTCCTTTTCCCCATAAAATGTTTCGACTACATGCGACATGGAAGTGTAATGACGGCATTCGCAATCAGACAACATTGTCAGCGCAAAAGAAGAAAATTCAACCGGTTGTGAATTCCGAAAATAAATACATGGTGAAAACTCTCTTTCACTGACAGCATTCATTATCTGACGGAATTGTTCCATAAGAGCTGACTTTTCATTTCCATTAAGAGAAGCTGTTGGTGCATCACCGTCCAGGCAGCCCCGATAAGCCAGTTCATGGGAAATTACAGAACTAAATCCCGTGAGAGAAGTGTACAGCATTTTTGCTGCTGTTGTTGGTTTTGGAAACAAAACATTATTCCAGTCGTCCGTTGTTAGTTCTTGGGGATTGTATTTGTTTTTTGTATTCGGTATAAAATAATCACGCCCCGGAAGAACTTCCCGCACGGAACTGGTTAGACCGTTTATATGTTTAATACTGTCAAGAATCCGATTATTCTCATCAATAAAAATAATATTACTGTGTTTTCCCATGATTTCAATCATCAGTGATTTTTGTACCGTATCACCCAATTCATTCAGATTTTCAAAACAAATCTGAATGACACGTTCCATGCCAATCTGCTTAAAACTAAGAATCTTCGCACCACTCAAGTGTTTGCGCAATAACATACAGAACCCCGGAGCCGTGAATGGAGAAGGCTTTGGATTCTCTGTCAAATGTATTAATGGAAGAGAAGCACTTGCTGATATTTGTAATTTATAATTAACACGATTATTTTTTATTGTTAAAAGAAGTTCATCCGTTTCCGGCTGTGCAATTTTTTGTACATGCCCTCCTGAAAGACAATTTTCAAATTCGCTGACAAGGGCTGCTATGGTAAATCCGTCAAAAGCCATGTCGTTTTCCTCCCTTAAAACGTGATAAGTTAGTTACAGTTATTCATTATACTATATTATTTTTATTAAATAAAGAAAAATATATCAGCAAAAGGAATGGAATATTCAAAAAAAAAGTGATATACTTGATATCAAAATCAAATGGATAAAACATGGAATAGGAGTAAAGATGGAAGAAACCAGAACTATAAAAGATATTGAACGAAGCATTGTGAAAAAATTCCGCAAAGAAATATGGAGAAAATTTACAAAAGCAGTCAACGAATATGATTTAATT
>CAZGDT010000126.1:0-4842 GCA_964524245.1 uncultured Eubacterium sp.
CAAAAAAGGCTTCCGCATCCCCTTTTAATCCGTTTTCGTCAAAGTAACACTTAACCTCTTCGAGCGTCGGCGCGCGCGGGGATATATATAATTTATTGCCTTTATTACTATTATTACTTTCTTCTATTGTTGTCACTTGCTTGTCACTTGCTTGTCGGTTGTTTGTCACTTGTTTGTCATCTACCATGTCACCCGATTGATATAAAACATAATTTTTCACCGTAAATACAGTGAATTTTGCATGTCCGGTGCTTGTCACCTCACCTGTCGTTTTTAGATGATTTATGGCTGTCCTCACGTTGCGAACAGACAAACTTAATTCGTCAGCCATTGTCTGATAACTTGAGACAAAAGACCCCCTCGGGATATCTATCCCTTGAAATTTTCCGTCTTTATAATTTGCTTTTAAAAGACAGTGGATAAATACGATCTTCGTATTGATATCCTGATACCATTCCCACGAAAGCAGCTTCCGGCTGAGAAAAATGAAACCTTTATCATACATTCAACCGACCTCTTTCGTAATCCTCGTACAAGGCTTTTGCCATCCGAAGCGAAGCAAATATGCTTTTCGCTCTCGATTCCTCGCGATGGATGAATTTTCGCAGCTCGAGATAATCCTCTGCTGTTGGTATGTAATACCCTTTCCCATTTTCCAAAGAAAGAATCACATGATCTTCTCTTGCTTTATGGATTTCATGCCGTACTTTTCGATCCGGCCATCCGGTAAAATGAGATAATTCATATCGTGATACAGCGTTCTTCTTACCTTGTGGGATAAAATTAATAATTTCCACCCATTGATTCCTCCCAGTATTCAATGTAATACCGCGCAGCTCTTTTTCCTTCCGGTACTTCTTTGCCGATTCTCACGGCATATCCGGCTTTGATCAAAAGACCCGCCATCATATTGCGATCTTCATCATTGAGTTTTCCTAAAAGATTCTCAATTCTGTTTCTCGGCGTTCCCATTCTGCTCCTTTCCCCCCGCCGGCAAATGTCGGCGGGAATCAACTACAATCGTTGTCTATAAGACGGCTTACACAAAAATGAGTGTGATATATTGTGATGTAAACCGCATGAACCTATAAATAACTCTTTCCAAATTCTTCCCGGAACTGTTCTCTAGTACCGTAATGCTCCTCGTAAAACCGCTGACAACGCAGTTTTAATATCGTGTCGATATTCTTTGCATCTTTCCCGGCTTGTGCCCCATTTGGGTGCAGATCCGGTCGTAGCGGTGCAATAAATCCATATTTTTCACTGAGCATTTTCCGCTTCGACGTAGCACCAAACACATGATGTCGCTCCACCGGAGCTGTCCCGGTAAACATGCAATGATCCATATCATCCGTTAAAACACTGAATAATCGTTTCATCTTCCCCACAGTGTTTTCATACGTTCCAGTTCTTCCGGTGGTAATGTTTCAATACCGTTTTCCTTTGCTTCACTTACCAAGCCATCGATCAGCTTTGACATTTCTTTTGTATCATAGCTAGACGAGCCACGAAGCATCATGTAAGTGCGGTACATCCGCCCATCCTTTCCGACTTTGACCTGCGATGTCGGCTTCAGATGATAAGTTTCTTCTTCAAATATCCTCTTTTCTGCTTCTTCCGTGTCCGGGATCACTACATAAACCGCCTGACCGTCAAACACCTCGATCTGTCCATACCGCCGCAGGAAATAGTTATGTGCAAATGGCTTACTGACTTCCATAGCATCTGCCACCTTCGACAGCAACTGCCAATAATAAGCATTCGCATCTAAACTCCGCTTCTCCCGGTATTTCACGATCTTCACAGACAGCTTGTCTGCACCCTTAATCTCGTCATAGCCATCTTTGATCACAGCAGCTTCATTCACTTTCAATGTCAAAGACATCTCCCCGGTCAGATAATCTGTCGTAACACCTGCAGCTCGTCCAGTAAATTCCATGAACTATCCTTTCTCCGCGATTACTTTACTAAGCTTATTAACCAACGCTGTATACTGCACCTTTGTCAACAGCATCAGTGAATTAACATGATACTGCTGCAACAACTTTTCAATGTTCACGTCAGCATCGCTTAACAACTGATTCAACATGGCATATTCCTCTTCTGTGATCCGATCATTCACGTTCTCAGGCTGCAGCTCTCTGCTTCTTCCCCACGTGTATACTTCTTTGGATTTGTTATCCACAATTTTCAGATAAGAAATCTTGTTTCCTGTGTATTCCACTGCTTCCACGCCAAAACTGTCTGTACAACGCCATTTGCCGCTCCTTTCATCTTGCGAATGATTCTTAAGCTGCGTTGCCTTAAACCAAATAAATGGTGCCGTATAAAGTTCCCGGCCAATTCCCCAGTTAAATCCGGCTCTCTTAAAGCTGTCTGACGCTTCTCCCTTTTCCGCTTCTGTAAAACTTTCCGTTCCGCAGTCCCACTTTGTGACCCACATACCTTTTTCCGGATCAAAGATGCTGATGCCGGCATACATATTGCCTTTCAGTTCCTTATGGTCCCGCTGCCAGTTTAATGGTCCGACTGCCTGATCCAAGATATTCATGTCACACCTGGCATTTTTATAGAGCAAGATCTGACAGCCCTTTTCAGATACCATCGCAATTCGCGCTTCAATTTCATCTGCTCTGAGGTTTCTAAACTCCATCCTCTAATGTCTCCTTTCTCAAATCATCTAAGCATTCATCGCAGATCCACTCATCATTAAAACAAACTGCTGTCTCCTGCTGAATATGCTCCCGACACAAACTGCAAACCGGAAGACATCGCAGTTTTCTTTCTCGATCTGCGTCATACCTTTCAAAATCCTCAATCGGATCTCCATACATTTTCGTTTGACTTCCCCTTTCCTCTTTGATAGAATAGAGAAAACACATAGAAAAATGTTTTGTGAAAGCCCTTCGTACTCGCCAAAGTATTTATCGAAGGGTTTTTCTATGCGATTTTCCATACGATTCCGGCGATCATTCCGATCACCGCCCACATTCCTAAACTAATCATCAGTAAAATGAACGCCCTTGTTACATTCTTCTTCAAGATCCACATCCTTTAACTTCCACAGAGCCAGCAGCATGATCGCTACGCTGATCAGCAAAATCGCAAAATTCTGACCGCCACCCATCAGGAAGAATCCAATGCCTAAAATAAATCTCCAAAGAGTTTCATTCGGCTGCTTCCATCGCTTTTTACTCATATCATATCTCCTATCCAATTCCGCATTCCCTGACTCGTAATTTTTCAAGTCCCTGCGTATCAAACAAGATTGTGCTATTCGATTTTGATGGACTCTTTTTCCACGCCACTGTCTGACCCTTACTGTGAAATATCCGGAGCAGATATTCTTCCGGGAATCCCATTGCTTCCAATTCCGTTTTTTTCATCACTGGTTTTGGATATTCCATTTTCACACTCCTTTCTACTTCCGACAGATCTTCTCATATTTATTCTTATGAACTCTTTTTTTCCTAACCTTTTTTCTTCGGTTCTTCTTATTTCCGGACTTCTTTCCGGTAAAATGCGAACCATTAACTGCAATTCCGTAAGCCATTACTTTTCCCATTTCCTTTAAAGTGTGTTATCATTGCCTTACAAGCTCCCTGCACGGAGCTGAGTACAAAAAAAGGAGACACACCATGCATACTTATGAAAAACTTGCCTTGCTTTACGTTGAGAAGAACGCAAAATCAGGCGATACACCCGAAAAATTACTTTCTCTTTACCGTACAGCGCTTGAAAAAATTGTAAGCTGCGATAAAGAGCATCACGGCAAAGCATTTTCTTTTGAATAATTCACTGCTGATCTGTACCATTGCAAATGAGTTCTCAGACAACTCGCTGCCGATCGGTGCCGTATCTTTAGATTTCTCTGCCAATAGCTCCAACTGTTGGCTGAGAAGTTTTGCTGTGCACATCTTTCTCATCTCCTTTCTTTTTGATCCGGCAGCCTTGCAGTCAAGAATTTTGCCGGACTTACTTTTTTAATTTGTAAATTTTTTCCATTCTTCTTTTGTATGTGTTATAATTCCAATCACAAGGAGAAGAATATATGTTAGCAATTTTAAATTCACTAAATACTACTATCACATCTATAGTTGCCATCATTGGCTGTATTACTGGTTGTGCCAGCCTAATTATCAATTTTTATTTAGCAAAATTCCAATTAGGTCATTTCACAATTAGAAGCAGCAAATATCACAACTATTTTTTTGAAAGGCTTCCAGAATGTAACTGTGGAACAACATACCAAGGCATCATTTGGATTGAAATTGTCAATGATGCTCCGCACCCAACAACCATTTATGAAATAGACATCTGGTTGAAAGATGGAAAATACAAGCCTTTTGATTGTCCTGTGCCTGAAATAGTTTTGGAAACATCTTCCGAACAAGGAATTTCGACAAAAACAATCGAAAACATGCGCAATCATCTCACCCTCCCTCTTACCATTGAGCCATTCCATGTTTATCAGGGTTATATTTTTCTCAAATACTTTCCATTTGACGTTGCAACTACCACCTATTTCTATATGAAAATCTATGCAACCCAACACAATAAACGTTTGTTAGGAAAGATTAAGAAATGGAATACTCAGCAACATTAAAAATGAAATCAACAATATTGCTATACTAATAAAATTGATAAATGATTGTATCCTATTACGTCTATTCCAATATCTGATATAACTGGCTCTGCGTTGTGGGTCTTCCCATATTTCTTTTAGCATTTTTTGATCCATACCATTTTCACCCTCTTTCCTTTTGTGAATTTAATTCACTATCTCTAGCAAAAAAAATAGAATCTCTTTTCTGCGTTGATAAATTCAATGCACTTGCAAGA
>CAZGDT010000127.1:0-4779 GCA_964524245.1 uncultured Eubacterium sp.
TGACAGCATCTGGGATGAATTCATCCACAAAAAATTAGATTAATCATTCTTTTTACTTTCACAATTTGCGCAATCACCGTGGCATCCGGAACACATGGAGGAGCCACGGTCATGCGCTGCATAGGTCAGCACAAAAATCGAAACAATGACAATAATAACCAAAATCACAATACTTATTGCATTCATGCATTCATCCCCCCGTCCTGCTTCGCAGCCTCCAGGACTGCGAAGTAACTTGTTTTTGCTGCATAATCGGCTCCAAAAAGAAGCGGATAACTCGTTTCTCCTTTAAAATTTGTCAGCCAGCTGTCACCATCCGTTAACCCCCAAAAAGTGACACCGGTAATATTTATTTTTTGATTTCTCCGACTGTTAAGAAGCATGGTGAATAGCGAACGATAACGGGATGCTACCGTTTTCTGTCCGGATGCTGTCCGATATGTGTTGTGAACATCCAATTCCGTAAGCTGTATTTCTATCTTGCCGGGATCAATTTGGTTGTATTTCTGAATCGCTACCTTTACCAGGGCAACGGTCGGATATTCCATAGAATAATGTGACTGCATTCCCACACCATCACATATGCCGGCATCATATAATTCTTTCACGAGGCTGTAAATCCGTTCTCTTTTGGCTGAGATATACTCATTATAATCATTGTAAAACAACTTCACATCAGACGCCGCATATTTTCTGGCAAAAGTAAAAGCATCCGCAATATATCCCGCATCTCCATATACTTTGTACCAGTTCGATGCCGTGCGCATCGTTCCATCATCTGAAACTGCTTCGTTTACCACATCCCATGCGTAAACCACACCCGGATAATTATCCTGGCAATAAGTTAACACATTCTTAATGTAACTCTCCATACGCTGTCTCATCACTTCGCGGGAGACCAGTTCCCGTTCGCTCTCATAATTCTCGTGAAAAAACCATTCCGGCGTCTGACTGTGCCACACCAGGGTGTGCCCGCGCAGTTTCATACCGTTATCACTGGCAAGTTTCAGCACTTTTTCCAGTACTGCTTCATTTATCAATACTTCCGTTTCCGTTCCGCGGGTTTTATTATCCTCACTGATAAGCGACTCCGGCTTCATCTGATTCTCCATGGTAATGGAATTAAACTGACCGGCAATCAGCGCTCTCGCTTTGGCATAAGCACCTGCTCCTTCCAGCTGCCAGGAATTCACGGCAGCACCTATTTTGAAGTCTTTAATATAGGCCGTCTTTAAGGTATCACTCAATTGCGGAGCTTTCACGGTTACTTTTATTTTTACTTTTTTACCACTGCAGGTAGAAGCAGAAACTGTCGTTTTCCCCACATATTGTCCGGTAATGGTTCCCTTACTGACAGAAGCCACTTCCGGGTTGGCAGATTTCCATGTTACGATATCATTGGACTTTTTGGGAGATATCACGGATTTCAGCTTTATCGCCTGAAATTTGTCCAGTGTTACAGCCTTAACTTTTTTCCCGTCTGTGCCTGTCACCTTCAATGATTTTGCACCACGAACAACCGTCACCCTGCATTTCAATTTTTTTGATTTGCGGTTCAGAATAAGCTTCGCCGTAATCGTTGCTTTTCCCTTTTTTCTCCCGGTTATCCTGCCGGATGAGTTTACGCGGACAACCTTTTTCTTTGAAGAAGTCCACCGGACTCTCGCTCTTCCCTTATTTTTTATCTTCAGTTTTACCGATTTTCCAATCGCTATCGTCACGGATTTCTTATCCAGGTTTCCTTTTACGGATGTTGCTTTTGCAGTCTCCGAACCCTGTCCGGATACCGTCGAAAGCACCATTCCCGCCAACGCAACGGCTGCTATTATCCTTTTCACCTTTATCTCTCCTTTTTTCGGGTCTTTTCTTTTAATTCCGGCGCAATCTCAAACAAAAAACGAGACGGTTCCGATTCTTTATGAAAACGTTCTTTTACAAACGACAGATGCAGATGTTTTCTGGCACGCGTCATTGCTACGTAGAGCATGCGTCTTTCTTCTTCCAGATGGCCTGACTGAACGGACTTCCGATAGGGAATAACTCCCTCATTAACCGTCGGAATAAAGACTGCCGTAAACTCCAGCCCTTTGGAGCCGTGAAGTGTCATCAGCGAAACCCCCGCCGTCTCCTCTTTCTTTTCTTTCTTTTGAGCGAGCCTGAGTTCTTCCAGAACTTCCCCATAATGATCCACAAAATCGAGCCACTCTTCCAGGCTTTTTATGTCTCTTGCCGATTCCTGCACTTCATCCAGAACATCCAGCCAATCTTCCGGATTTACATTTCTTTCTTTTGCATATTCCACAAGAAATTCATCGTACCCGATTCCTTTGCGTATATAGTGAATCGCCGAATACGCTGACATCTGACGCAGATGCTTTATTTCGCTTTCAAAATCCCGAATACGTTCTACCATCCACATTTGCTTTTTCCTGATATAATAAGAACGCAAACTGCCAAATTCTACTTCGGATTCCGAAAAGGCCGCCCTGCTGATATATCTTACCGGCCGGTTCGCAATTCTGAGAAAAAGCTCGCGGCTTTTTGACCCCAATGCCAATCGAATATAACAGAGAATGTCTTTTGCCATCCACGTGTCGAACATATTGGGTAGATTTTCTTTCATGGAGAACAAAATACCATGCTCCATCAGTTTCCCCGCCAATGTGCGCATCTGCCTGTTCGTACGAAAGAGAACCGCTATTTCTTCATAAGGTATTCCCATCTGATAATATTGCCGGATGCCGTCCACAATTTTTTCCGCTTCCCCGGACAAATCTTTGCTCCGGCTGATATGAATCCCCTCACATCTTCCATTCTCTGCCGTCAGATTTTTCTTGTAGCGTTTCTTATTTTGCCGGATGAGCCGGTCTGATGCCTTCAGAATTTGAGTGGAACAACGATAATTGATTCCAAGGACAATTTCCCGGGCTTCCGGGAACCGTTTCGGAAATGAAAGCATGATGTCCGGTCTTGCCCCACGGAAACCATAAATGGACTGGTCGTCGTCACCTACGATAAACAGGTTATTCTCCGGTGCCGCCAGCATACAAATCGTCTCGTACTGCAAACGATTAATATCCTGAAACTCATCAATCAGAATATAGGAAAACTGCCGCTGCCAACGGCTCAATATATCTTCTCTCGCCTTTAAAAGCTCATATGTATATACTACCATATCATCAAAATCCAGACAACGGTGTCTTTGTAATCTTTCCTGATATCCTTTGAAAAGGTCACGGAAAATCTGTTCTGGACACTGCGCAGAATAATAACAGTTAATATCAATCCCGTCACCTTTGACGCGGCTGATTTCCTTTTCGATTTCCTGAAGAAATTCCCGTCTGTCATCAACATCATATTCCGTATCACATAACGCTTCCTCAAGAAAACGATATTTCAATGCTGCCGTAACGATGTCTTTCGCTTCGTAGTGATAAGCTACTTTTAGTATTTGAAAAAAAACAGAATGGAACGTTCCAAAGCGCACCGGCAGATACCGCCCCCTAAACATGGCTTCAAATCGTTCCTTCATCTCTGCAGCTGCCGCTTTTGAAAAAGTTACGACAAGTATTTTTTCCGGCGGCACTTCATATTTTTCAATCAGTTTTTTTACACGATTCGTAATTACATACGTTTTCCCTGCACCGGGGCCGGCCAACACCATGGCCGGTCCTTTATGATGCAGTATTGCTTTATCCTGTTCTTCATTGTGCTTCATGAAGCAATTCAATTCCCTTCCTGATACGCTTCAGGGATTCTTCCCTGCCAAGAATGTTCATAATCTCGTAAGCTCCCCCCGGCGTCATCTGTTTACCGGATACTGCCGTACGAAGAGGCCATAATGCCTGCCCGTTTTTGCATTCTTTTTCAGCAACGTAATCTTTTACAGTTTTTTCTACTGCTTCCATGGAAAAATCATCCAGTATTTCCAAACGCGAGAGCAGTTCCTGCAAGGCCTCGAGTGAATTTTCGCTATTGGTTTTCATTTTCTTATGCGTATACATTGCCACATCATACTCCGGTAATTCCTGGAAGAAATCAATTTTCTCCGTAATATCCGGAAATACCTCGATTCGTGTCTTTACAAGATCTGCAATCTTCTTCAAATCAAGTTCCTTCGTAACCGTCTTACGAATCACCGGAAGCGCATATTCATAATACTTCTCATTGTCCATCGCTTTTATATATTCGCCATTCATCCAACGAAGCTTAACAATATCAAAAACTGCCGGTGACTTGCTGATTCTTCGATAGTCAAATACTTCTTCTAATTCCTGCAGACTGTAAATCTCGCGGTCTTCCGCCGGACTCCATCCCAAAAGTGCCACATAATTCACAATCGCCTCCGGCAGAAAGCCGGATTCCGTCAAATCTTCAAAGGAAGCATCGCCTCTCCTCTTTGCAAGCTTTTTATGATTTTCATCCGTGATAAGCGGACAATGAATATAAGCCGGAGCTTCCCATCCGAATGCCGCATACAGTCTGTTATATTTCGGAGCAGATGACAAATATTCATTTCCCCTTACCACATGAGTAATTCCCATCATATGGTCATCAATAACATTGGCAAAATTGTACGTCGGATAACCGTCAGACTTAATAAGAATCATGTCATCCAAATCTTCGTTCGGAGCGGTAATTCTGCCGTAAAGAACATCTTCAAAAGAAGTTTCCCCTTCCGTCGGATTGTTCTGACGTATTACATAGGGAACACCGGCATCAAGCTTCTCCTTCACTTCTTCCTCTGATAATTGAAGACAGTGTTTGTCATATTTCGCT
>CAZGDT010000128.1:0-4730 GCA_964524245.1 uncultured Eubacterium sp.
ATACTCCTGCAGAAGCTGTTGGATAATGTTTCTTTTCCCCTCTGTCATAACTACTTTGTGTACCGGTTTCTTTTCTCTTGCCATAATAATAGGCCTCCTATGATTTAGATTTTATCATAGAAGACCTATTGCTAATAGCTATTTACAGAAAAACTTTCACACTCTCGTAGCTTGTCATACCGAAGAAAACTTTCTATTTTTGAAAGAGACTGTGGAATCTTTTTCCCGTTGTTGATGTCCGCTATTTTTTTTGCGTACATCACGGTTGATATCTTCGATACTATAATAAATCTTTTCTTTCAGCTCCTCCAACAGATGCGATTCCAGAAACTGTACATATTTTTCCACGGTAGGCTTGCCCTCGGGTTTACGGGACGTCGGAAGGATTACTACATCATAAAAGCTTTCCAGATCCTGATAAACGCTATTAATGATCAGTTCATCCTTTGTGTGTTTGGCGGTTGAATCAGAAACAATCTTAGAGTTTTTAAATGCAGTATATGGCTCTTCACTAACACGAAGTTTTTCTTCTGCCTCACGCTTATCTTCTTCTCTTTGTTTACTTTCCTCGTTTAATCATTCCTCATATTGTTTTCTCTGTTCTTCATATCTTGCATCGGATATAATTTTGTCTTTCTTGACACGACTTTTTGATGCAATATTTGAAACAATAAACGATAGAACACTGAAAAGAAATGGTCCTGTTGCAACCAGAGAACTATATAATGAGGCATATTCTTTACCCATTGTTTAATCTGTATGATGTATAAGCACCATTCTCTGGCTCTGCCATCTTTTTCTTTTCCATTATCATTTTGTATAATTTCTTTTCCTTATCAGACAAATATTCCCTAACTTCATCTACGCTCAGAGAGTATCGCTCAAAACATTCATAATATTCTTTCAAATCGCAATCCCTTGGAACGTACCCAAGCTGCAAATGAGATTTCGATTCTTCCTCATCCCCGTCTGTTAATAGTACAGTCTTATCCTGATTCGCAACAATAATCGTATGGAACTTTTGATTTTCACAGTAATCATTAATTACACCGAGAACATCAACTGTATCCATGCAACAACGTTCTAAATCGTCAAAAACTAGAACTACAGACTTTTCTTCTATGGTATTTTTGATTTCAATAAATGATTGCCAATCCGTTGTAGCTATACCTCTAACCCACTCTGGCAAGAACTCCAACTTACCAACAACGTCTTTTCCCTGTTGTGCTTTCTCTGCTACAGTTTTCCACTTTTTATCTTTATTGTATTCACTAATCCATGCCTGCTTAACTGCCATATGTATTCCGTCTATGGTTGTTATACCAAATAAGGAAATGCGAATTATATGTGCCTTAACTTTCAAAGCCTCCTTCAATCCGTTATCTATAAGATAGGTTTTACCGCATCCCCATTCTCCCGTCAAAAGTACAGCTCCAACAGGTTCAGGCTCTTCACAATAATACATCAATTCTTCTAACGTTTTCATTTGAACTTTACCTCAGCTTATACTTTTGCAAGTTTTACGAATAAGAATACTTTAATAAGCCCCACCAGAATCAGTCTTTGGAAGATGTATAAAAGAGAGAAATCTCTTGGACGTTTTGTCCGAAACCAAAGTCTTGTGCCTTCTTTTGCATACGACAGTATGCCACAGATGCCTTTCGCCAGCCAGTAATAGCAAAAATGAACCTTAACTGTGTGGCAAGAATCCGCTTTCCATGACAAAAGAACCTACGTTTTGTGGATGATAGGTTCGTCCGGAAGCCATCTGTGAATGACTGAAAGGTAAGATCCTAAAGCTTTTTCAGAAGCCCTTTATTCAGGTGGCAGGGAAGTCGTCCCTCGGGATTAACCTTCTTGGACATTTCGTGAAGTCAATCTACGATATCGGTGAGAAGACCGCTGCCGGAAGTAAACATGCCATAAGTCATGTCAGTAGTAAACTTCTTTCCGAAAAAGCTTCTAGCGCATGAAACACGGGCATAAAAAAATGTCTGCACTTCTCCGCGAGTATATTCGGCTCCAGATTCCTTAACATTCTGTCCCCATGTAACTTTTTTGAGTAATACAAATTTGTCGAAGCCGAAATCTGTTCGGAATACAATACATTTGCATTCGGCAATCGGGAAATATGTTCCTTGACTCCGGTTTGAATAGCCGCAATTATCTCATCACTCAATTTGTAATATCCTTGTTCAAAATATCCATAATTCTCAATATCGTCGCAATACTCCCGCAGAACATAAGCATTGATGTACTGTCTCAAATGATGCACAAAAAAGTATCTGACCGCTGTATTCAAATCCGCGGCATAACTTTCAGAGGTATAAACATACCCGAAGCCATGCTCCCAATCCGCTATAAACCAGCTTTCTATTTCCGGGGATGCATAGAGAACAAAAACAGGAATATCGCACCTCAGAATAGACTGTATTTTCTTCTGTATCCGGCTGATATATTCACGAATCCAATTATCGCTTTTCCCATGGAATCTCCCATCCAGATCATCTTCTATAAGTACTGCGCTACATTGTGCAATTTCCCCCGCTTGCTTTTCGATAATTCAGCAGTGCCTCCCCCGTCAAACCGCTGATCTGACTGGAAAGAGCTTTAGAATCTCCCTTTTTCTTGATTGTTTTATTGGGAAGATATTGCCTGTACTCATAATTACTATTTATTTTTTTCAAAAAAGACTGCATTGCTCCGGCCTCCGTATAACCGCAGGTCAGAAAACACGCAACCCGCTTTGTTACCATGGCCACCCTCCTATTGCGGGATCATTTGTTCTATATAAATCTCCAAGTTCCCATTCCCCCAGCTCATCCGCAATGTCTTCATAAGTAATCTTTCTAATATTGCCCGACATCCCGTTATCAAAAACGAATACGGCAACATGGTTGTGTTTAAATTCCTCCGTAAACACATCCAGAAAATCCGGAGAATGTGTACTGATAAAACATTGCTTAAAGTTTGTCGATGTCTGAATCCAATTCCCCACTACCTTCTGCCATGCAGGATGAAGATTTGTTTCCGGCTCGTCTATTGCCAACAGAGAACACGGAGTCTCCAGAGGCATATTGATCAGCAGATTCAGAATCAAGCCTTTTAGGGTGCCCTCGGATATATCCGACAAGTCATATTGTTTATTATCATATACCAGCTTGAAAACAAGCTTATCATACATGGATACGGTATCCACCTGCTGAAGATTCGGAATCAGTTCCCGCAAATACTGTTCAAAAACATTTTTCCACAAAATATCATTGGATTTATAATTGTTGAATACATTTATAAAATTTGTCGCATTATTATTAAGATAAAGGTCAACATTCTTCAGGCTCACGGGCTCTCTCATCAGCCTGGTATCAAACTGAGCGCTTGTGTAAACGCTAAAACCCTCAAAATACTTCTGTATATCATATAATAAATGTGCAATATTTACCCGTATCAGTTCACTGCCATACAGCTTCTTATTCTCCAACAGGATATCTTTAAATTGCATCATCAGTGTTTCCTGACTATCGATTGAAAAATCTAAGCGATGGTTCGGCTGTCCTTTTTTAATGGCGGAAGAAAAGAAACCTTTCCCTAATTTTTTGTCATGACATCTGAAATAATTAAATTCGTCATTATATCTATGAACCGGCAAATTTACCACATTCAGTTCTTCTAATAAAATCTGACATTTTTCAACGCTATTTCCGGAAGAAAACGCAAATTTATATCTGACAGGCTCATCATTTAAGTTCAGCTCCCATGCAAATTCGATAGGTGCGTATTCTCCCGCCGCATTATTTAACATGTGATCCCACCCATTCCGCGAAACCGCGTTCAAAAAAGCTGACTTTAAATTTCCCTCATTTGCTTTTTTTAACATTTCAGAGAAAAAAGTAAGTGCTTTTATAAAATTGCTTTTTCCGGAATTATTGGAGCCTATCAATATATTGATCTTTGCAAATTCTAATTCCTGCGCATTGATGTTTCTAAAATTATGACAACTGAATTTCCTTATCATACTGCCTCCATTTCAAACACATTTACCTACTGCGTTACTTTCCCTTTTCTCCCTTCACAACCACAAGATCGCACAAAAAGGTCGCCCATCTGGTCTCCCTGCGCCAGCGCCACGCATTCTTTATGACTTCCATAAGCTTCCCGGATTGCAGGGCAGCATATCGCCCCTGCATGGATTTTGTTTTTTTCAGCAGCTCTGCTCTTCCTTCTTTTGTCTGCAATATTTCATCCTTTTTAAAAACATCAAGAAGTGATAAATACCTTTCTATTTCTGCCAGCTTACGCCCTTTGTTTAGAAGCCGACGGATACGGTGTTCCTCACCGCCCGTGTTATTATCATGGCGTCTGTGTTCGGCAAGCTCTTCATCCAATTGTAAAAATCCGTTTTCTTCAGCCGCTCTCGCCGCAATTAAAAAATCATGCGGAATCTGCAGACTTTCGCTTCCCTTCTCCGCCGCCCATGCCTGATACCATTCGTTCCGGTATGCCATGACCATGCCCGGCCATTCACATTTATAAAATACATCCGCAACTGTTACCTTTCGCACACATCCCGTTCCCCGCGTCTTTGCAGGATTCATCATTGTATGAATTTCCTTATCTGCTCCGTCAATCAACCCGAATTTACAGCAGACCGCCTTTGCCTCCGGATGCTGTTCCATAACCCCAAGCGTCTTTTCTATTTTTTCCGTTTTCCAGATATCATCCTGATCCGC
>CAZGDT010000129.1:0-4651 GCA_964524245.1 uncultured Eubacterium sp.
ATTCTCTGTCAATCCGTCCAAATCATAGTCCTCGCTGTCCTTGCCTTTTTCGCTCCTTATCAAATCGGCTTGTTCAGCTTTCGCCTTTATCACACAATCACACCCTTCTTTTCTGCGGTATAGTTCACCTCACACTTAAATTAGCTAAGCCTTTACACAGGCATATAAATTTATAGCATTCTACCACAAGCGCAGGTAAAATTCTGTCGAACTCGGGCGGCTACATTTCAATACTTTCTCCGATATTGGTCAAATACAGGTATGCTTCTTTAACATGCTTACCTGTTGCCGCAGTTAAGGCCTTGCGATACAGGTCTATTTGCGTTCTGTATCGTTCTTGTATTTCCGAACGGCGTGCGGCGAGCTCTGCCGCAGTTCTGATTCTCGTCGTCTTGTAGTCGATGAGTACAAGCTCGCCGGCTTCTTCGAAGAAGCAGTCGATACTTCCTTGAACTATCGACTGCACGCCGCCGACCTCGCAAACTAAGTTAAACGGCTTTTCTCGAACCAAACCGATACCACTCTTGGTGCACTGTGCCGCTGCCATGCGCATTCCGAGCGGTGATAGCACGAATCCGGCAAGTTTTCCCACATCAACCGCCGTAGCTTCCTCCTCCGTCAAAAATTCATCGCAAACCATCTCCTCAATCAGTTGTTTGATATAAGTTTCTGTTTCTTTATTTTTGTTTGAATCAATCCCCCCGACAGTATCGTATGTTTCCGCAAGTTCAAATGCAGCAGCGAAATCCAATTTTTCCAACACTTTATGCGTGAGCGTTCCGATCTGTGCTGACGTAAAACCTTTGTGCAATTTGAAGCTCTTAGGTTCTGTCAGTGCAATTTCTTCAACTGCTATACCCTTTCCCAAACATTGTGAATCAAAGCTAGTCACCGCTTGACTGTTAAGCTCACTTACTGCATATTTTGATTTTATACTGAGTTCTTCCGCATATGGATATGTAAAACTCATTCGGCGGTCTATTTCTTCTTGCTTCAAAGCAGAGCTGTCATTCTTTGACAGTTTGCACATATCGAATATACTTTTGTTTGTCGTTTCCGCATCAAGCATTTTAAGCACTGAATCGACATTCCTCTTTACACCCTGAGAGAGATTCTTCAAATCTTCATTTTGTATAAATTCATACCTTCCCGCTTCTTCGCAAATCACCCTGCCGCTCATACCGAAATACGAACTATCGTTAGCCGATGAAGACAGTACTTTTTCCAACACTTTATCCCTTTCATCGGTAATTCCTAAAATATACAAAATATCTTTGGCACGAGTCATTGCCACATACAAGATTCTTTTTTCTTCCTCTACTTCCTCCTGCCTAAGTTTTGCATGTATTGTATTTTGTATTATTCCGGTTTTCATCCGGCTTTCCTCATAATTTACAAGCGGAAAGCCAATACCGATATCTTTGTGTACCGCAATATCCTTGCTTGCTTTGGTATAATTCAGTCTCCTGCAATATCCTGCCAGCAGCACCATAGGAAATTCCAATCCCTTTGACTTGTGTATTGTCATTATGCGTATCGTGTCATCACCCTCTGAAACCGTCTTTACCTGCCCCATGCTAACCTTGTGCTGTTTGACTGCCTCAATATATTGCATGAAACCATAAAGCGAAGCAGCTTGCGACTTTCTGTATACGAGTGCCTTATCTGCCAAAGCCCTAAGATTAGCCTGTCTTTGCGAACCCGCCGGCATAGCACCCATTGCAATGTAAAATCCTGTATCGAGCATCAGCTGCCAAACAAGTTCTTCCAATGGCAATATGCGTGCCGTTTTTCGCCAAAAGTCAAGTTTTTGCAATACCTCCGCACACTTTGCTCTCAAGTTTTCTTCTCTGCCGTTTTTCGCATAACGAACAAAAGCTTCGTGATACGAGCATGTATTGTGCCTGCTGCTATGCCGCTCCGCAGCTTGAGAATCTGCCGCACTTTCGGCATTTTCCTCTTGCATATCTGCTGCAATCCTTATCTCTGTCATCTCCGAAATCGTAAACGCAAAAATCTCTGAGCGCATTACGGTCATCAGCGGAACATCCTGCTTCTCATTGTCGATGACAGCAAGTAGTGACATAAACACATTTATTTCCATAGTATCAAAATATCCGTCGTTATCATCGACGAATGCAGGAAGATTGTTATCCGTCAATATCTTATAAAAAATATCGCCGTAGTTCTTTATTCCCCGCAAAAGAATAACTATGTCCCGCTTTTGCAAAGGTCTCTCTATCCCTCTTTTGCTGTCAAATATCGTTTTCCCGAGACTCTCTTTAATGATTTTTACCGCCGATAAAGCCTCCTTTTCGGCTTTTATCATGTTTTTCAGTTCATCGTCAAGCTCCTCGTTTGCATCCCATGGCAACTCCGTCAAAAACAGCTTTGGGCTAAAGTTACACTTATCACCGAACGAATCACCCATATAAAGTGCCGCATTTTCGTCATAGTTAGGCATTATCTTAAAAAATATGCGGTTTATAAAGTCTATTATTGATTTCTTGCTTCGAAAATTACGGTTCAAATCTATCTTTTCCGAAAGACTATCTTCCCCTTTTTCTTCCGCAAGCTCTGCCTGTTTGGCATAATCTCGGTATTTGCCCTGAAATATCTCAGGTTCTGCCAGTCTGAATTTATAAATGCTCTGTTTTATATCCCCTACCATAAACAGGTTATTGTCACGCTTTATCTTGGCTATCAATGCCTCCTGCAAAATATTGCTGTCTTGATACTCATCTATGAATATGTAGGAAAATTTTTCCCTATAATATCCCGCTGCCTCTTCATCCTTGAATATCTCGAAAGTAAAATGCTCAATATCACTGAAATCCACTACGCCTTTCGCAGACTTGAGGCTGCTGAAAATTCCCCTATATTCTTTCATCATCTGTAAGAAAAATTTTCCGTCCGCATATGTTGCCTGTATTTCACCGTGAAGGTTTTCGAGACTGTCATAAAAATAGTCTTTTTTGAGTGAATCTATCGCCTCTTTAAGCGGCATTCTCGCAAGCTCAAGTTTTTCCTTAAATTCGTCTACACTGTTCTGTGTGTGCTGTATGTCCGCTTTGAAGTATTTTTTGCTTAATGTAGGCATCCTGCCCGTATTTTCGAGTACTGCCTTAAGCTTATCAAAATTACCCTCCTCAGCCGTTTCAAGCAATTCTGCCGCACGAGCGATATACATGCCCACAATTTCACAAAAGCCCTCATGTTCTTCTCTCGCTACCGTTTCCTCTACATCGCTCAACGCATCCATTCCCTTACGCAGCCGACAAACCGCATCTTCCATGATAAATCTGACTGTTTTTCCTCTTGAAAACTCATCAAAATTCACATCAAGCTCCGAAACAGCATTCTCAAGCCAAGGATACGGCTCAGGTAAGCTCTGAATAAGCTCAAATGTCTTTCGTACAGTCTGCCGCAATCTGTTGTCATTTCTATCACCGCTGTACTTGTTCAGAAATGCGAAGAACTCCGGGCTTGCCTCTGCATAATATTTCTCAAAAAGCTCGTCCAGTGCATGCTCCTTCAGCAACTCCTGCTGTATATTATCACATATCTTAAAATTCGGTTCTATATCTATGATATAGAAATATCTGCGTATCACTTCCAGTGCAAAAGCATGAAATGTGCTTATATTCGCACTCGGCAGCAAATCTAACTGTCGTTTTAACTCGGGAGCAGCTTGTGGATTTTCGGCAATTTCCTTATGTATGGCAGCTTCTATCTTTTCTTTCATTTCTGATGCCGCAGCGTTTGTGAAAGTTACTATCAGCATCCTATCGATGTCGCATCCGTCCTTTAATATCAGTTGCTTGATTCGCTCTACCAAAACAGCGGTTTTTCCCGATCCGGCAGCCGCAGCCACCAAAATATTCTTATTTCTGAGCGTTATTGCACGTTCCTGTTCTCTCGTCCAGTTCATATCCGTACCTTTTAGTCCTTTCCGTATCATACTATACCGACATTCATTCTATCGCATACACCGATTCCTATTACGCCGTCCACACTTCTGTCACATTCCGGCATTATTATTTCATTGTAACATATTGCCGCCCGCCTTGCAAAACAATCCGCAAAATGTTTCATCTCGCATTTCTGCATAGTCAAAATATACGCTTGTTTCATCCGGCTTTTTCGTGGTATACTCAAATTGAAAGATTCTTGACATAGCAAATGTCACTTTGAAGATACTAAAACACATTACCCAAAACAATACAAAAGGAAGCAGGTACTTATATGACTGATACATACAAAGCAAGTTTGGTAAAGCATCCGACCATGTTGATGATACTGGATGGATATGGGCTGAACCCGTCAGCCGACGGCAATGCTGTCGAGGCGGCGAAAACGCCTAATCTCGACAGGCTTTTTCAAAACTGCCCGCACATCAGCCTTGCGGCGAGCGGGCTTGCCGTCGGTCTCCCCGACGGACAAATGGGAAATTCCGAGGTCGGACACCTCAATATCGGTGCAGGTCGAATCGTGTATCAGGAACTCACACGCATAACAAAAGCGATAGAGGACGGCACTTTTTTAGGTAATGCCGCACTCAACCATGCCATCGACCATGTACTTGATAAGCATTCAACCCTGCACATCTTCGGTCTTTTATCCGACGGCGGAGTTCACAGCCATATCGACC
>CAZGDT010000130.1:0-4630 GCA_964524245.1 uncultured Eubacterium sp.
AATGAAGGCGGCGATTCGCGAGGCCGGTATTACCAGACTTCGTCCGATTCTTATGACGGCATTGACAACAGTGCTTGGTTTGCTGCCGATGGTAGCAGGTGGAAGCATGGGCACAGATATGACACGTCCAATGGCAATTGTTACGATTGGTGGTTTGGTATATGGTACACTTTTGACATTATTTGTGATACCGTGTATTTATGCCCTCTTCAATCGGAACAGGAAGATGAAAAGGGAAAATGAGGATGAATAAAGAATATTGAACGGAGGAGGGGATGGCATGAATACACCAATCGGAGTCTTTGACTCCGGCATTGGCGGACTGACGGTGGCGAAAGAAATTATGCGACAGCTTCCGGGAGAGAGTCTTGTTTATTTTGGCGATACGGCGCGGGTGCCATATGGAAGCAAATCCAAACAGACTGTCTGCAAGTACAGCCGGCAGATTGCCCATTTTTTGTTGACGCAAAATGTGAAAGCAATTGTAATTGCCTGTAATACAGCGAGTGCGCTTGCCATGCGGGAACTGCAGGAAATGGTGAATGTCCCGGTTCTGGATGTGGTTCAGCCCGGTGCCAGGATGGCGGCAGCTTCCACCGGAAATGATAAAATAGGAGTGCTGGGAACCAATAGTACGATTAAAAGCGGAATTTACGAAAGTTATCTGCATAAAATCAACCCGGAACTGACTGTTGTGAGCAAAGCGTGTCCGCTTTTTGTGCCTCTTGTGGAAGAGGGGCTTTTTGAAGACCGTATTACCGAGGATGTGGTGGGACGTTATCTTCATGATATGAAAGAATACGAAATTGATACGCTGGTTTTGGGCTGTACCCATTATCCGCTTTTGAGAGGTGTAATCGGACGGGAAATGGGAGAGGATGTTAAACTGGTGAATCCTGCTTACGAAACTGCAAAAACTTTGAAAGATCTGTTGCGTGATAAAGGGCTGCTGGCTCAAGGGGCAGATAATGCAGAACACCATTTTTTTGTAAGCGATGGTGCAGAACAGTTTTCGTCCTTTGCAAATTCTATTTTGCCTTATAGTGTTGAACAGGCAGCCGTTATTGATATTGAGTCTTATTAGATGGTCATTGGGAATGGAAAAGATTTTTTTGCATAAAGTGTAAAGAGTCTTTTTTGGGGGATGACGGCAATGAAAAAGTACTCTCGCGTCATCTGGATGTTGGCGTGTTTTATCCTTTTTACATGGACGCCTCTCGGCACGGGGTATGTGATGAATCTGACGTGGGTAAAGTGTGCGCCGGATTTAGAGGACAATATCGAGCAATTCAGAAAAATGCAGATAGCTCCTTCCCGCCTTGCCAAATATCGTCTGTGGTCGGAAGAAGAATATTGCGGACTTGTCCGGGATTTTCTTTTTTACCAAGGAAAGATTATGTCCGATAAGAAGAGAGTCAGCTCATTTTCATGGTATGGACTGCTTTTGCCGGAGAAAAAAGTAACATCTTATGTAAATGCGTGGAAAAAAGCATTTACGGATGTTCAGTGCTTTCCGGTGCAGGATGATATTTTTGGAAAAGAAACCGTTTCATATGAAGATTCATGGGGGACATCGAGAACATACGGCGGTAACCGCCGGCACGAGGGGACGGATCTTATGACTTCGAATAATGAGAGAGGTTATTTTTCAGTTGTCAGTGTGAGTGACGGTGTTGTTGAAAAAATGGGATGGTTGAAGCTGGGCGGATACCGGGTAGGGATAAGAAGCCCCGGTGGAACATATTTTTATTATGCTCATTTAGAAAGTTATGCGGACGATTTAGAGGAAGGAAGTGCCGTGAAAGCAGGACAGATAATCGGGAAAATGGGAGACAGCGGATATGGAAAAGAAGGAACGATAGGACGGTTTCAGGTTCATCTTCATTTTGGAATATATATTCAAATGAATAAAAAGGATGTCAGTGTAAATCCATATCCGATTTTAAAGACAGTGGAAACGGAGGAAAAAAGATGAAAGCAGAAAAATGTACGCAAGGATATATAAAAAAAAGAATTGTGAAAGAATTAATCTGGCTTTTGATAATTGTGACAGTGGGAGCAGGCATATTTCTTGCCGGATATTTGTATATCCGCGTAAGAGCCAATATTTTTACTGTTTTGGCTGTGCTTATGGCACTTCCGGGAGCGAAACATGTGGTGTCGCTGATCGTATTTCTACCCAAAAAAGGAGTCAGTCGTGAAAGATACGAAGAAGTGGCGTCTCATGTGGGAAATGGGACACTATATACGGAATATGTCTTTACTTCAACGGAAAAAGTAATGCATTTAGATTTTCTCCTTGTAAAAAACGGAAACATACTTTGTGTGCCTGCCACATCCAGGCAGGATAAAGAGTATATCAGGAATTATCTGAATGACTGTATAAATAAAGCGGCCCCGGGATATCATGTCCGGCTGTTTGATAAAGATGAGGATTTGCTTTCTCATCTGAACAGACTTACGAAAACAGAATCGGATTCAAACAAAGAGAAAGCTCTGACAGAGTATTTGTATTCCTTGGCAATGTAATGGAGACTATTAATGCGAGAGATAATAATCGAAAAAAAAGAAAGCGGACAGCGTCTGGATAAATATCTGAAAAAATATTTGCGGCAGGCAGGTTCCGGCTTTATTTACAAGATGCTCCGAAAGAAAAACATTAAACTCAATGGTGTAAAAGCCACAGGGGGAGAAATGCTGAAGACGGGGGACCGGATATTTATATATTTTTCAGAAGAGACGTTGAATAAATTTGTCGGAGAATCCGTCAGCATACGTTATCCGGTAACAGAACTTGAGATTTTGTATGAAGACGAGCATGTGGCGATACTAAACAAGCCATCAGGAATGTTGTCACAAAAAGCGCAAAAAGATGACACTACTCTTGTAGAATATTATTTAGGGTATTTGCAGGAGACGGGACAATGGCAGCCGGGCGGGAGTTTTACGCCGGGGATTTGTAACCGGCTTGACCGCAACACCAGCGGACTTGTAATTGCCGGTAAAAGTCTGGCCGGTCTGCAGAAAATGGCACAGCTTTTGAAAGAAAGACGGGTGGACAAGTATTATGTGACATTAGTGGAAGGGGTAATGACGGAAAAAGCTGTAATACGCGGATATCTCTCTAAGAATTCAACCCGGAACCGTGTTCAGGTTTATAAGGACGAAGGTCCCGGACGTGCCCGAATAGAGACAGAGTACGAACCGGTGATGAATAACGGTGAAGTTACTCTTGTGAAAGTAAGACTGATAACCGGGAAAACGCACCAGATTCGCAGCCACCTGGCTTCTGTCGGACATCCGCTTCTTTGTGATGTGAAGTATGGTGCGGTAAAACAAAAAGGGCAGACAAGTTTTTTTCTTCATGCTGAAAGAATTGTTTTTCCTGAATTTGATGGTGAGGTTTCCGAAGTGGCCGGAAAAATAATTACGGCACCTTTGCCCCCTCGCTTTGAAAATATGATAATAAAACTTTTTGGAAAGAGAGGATATGATTATGAAGCGTGCAGTGATGCTTTTTGCGGAAGGATTTGAAACGGTTGAGGCATTGGTGGTAGTGGATGTTCTGCGCCGGGGAGGTGTGGATGTGACAATGGCATCGATTACCGAAGAAGAATATGTAAGGAGTTCTCATGGCGTGAATGTGGAAATGGATGCCGTTTTGGGAGAAGTAGATATTCTAGAGTACGATGCGATTATTCTTCCGGGAGGGATGCCGGGGACAATTCATCTTGGTGAAAGTGAGGCCGTAAAAAAAGCTCTTTTGCTGATGCATGAAGCCGGCAGGATTATATCGGCTATTTGTGCAGCTCCGGGGGTTCTCGGAAAGTATGGTCTGTTAGAAGGTAAAAAAGCCTGCAGTTACCCGGAACATGAAAAATATCTGACCGGTGCGAAGGTTCTGCGGGATCCGGTAGTGACAGACGGCAACATCATTACAAGCAGAGGCCTGGGGACAGCTCTGGAGTTCGGACTTTGTCTGCTGGAAGTTCTGGCAGGTGAAGAGGAAGCTGCCAGAATTCGTAAAGCAATTGTATATCAGGAGCCGGCGTGATGGCGACATGGAATTCGAGAGGGTTGCGTGGTTCCTTTTTGGAAGAGCTTGTTAATTTGACAAATGAAAAATATCGTAATCAGGGGCTTGCGTTGATACAAAAGGTTCCGACACCGATTAAGCCGATTACGATTGATCAGGCGACCAGACATATTACGTTGGCATATTTTGAACAGAAAAGCACGGTGGACTATATTGGAGTCGCACAGGGGGTGCCTATTTGTTTTGATGCAAAAGAGTGCGCAGCGGATGCATTTCCGCTTGCTAATGTTCATGAGCATCAAATCCGGTTTATGAAAGAATTTGAGGCACAGGACGGAATTGCTTTTTTATTGATTTATTTCAAGAAAAGAGATTGTTTTATGTATCTTCCCTATGAGCAGTTAGCAAAATTCTGGGGTCGTATGGAATCAGGAGGGAAAAAGCATTTCAAGTTTGACGAATTGGAACCGTCATGGGAAATATCTTCTTATTCCGGCACTTTCATTCATTATTTAGAACAGGTACAGATGGATTTATCCGGCCGTTAAAACAAATAAAGAGAAAACCCGGATATAAAAAACGGGTTTTCTCTTT
>CAZGDT010000131.1:0-4626 GCA_964524245.1 uncultured Eubacterium sp.
TCCATGTGGACGTTACGATGCTTATGGGAATAAGCACGATAAGTAATGCCGGCAGATTTCATCATTTTTTTTGACGCCATGACAGAGGCGGTGTCAGCGTATTTGTCATCTTCATAGATGACTTCACGGATGCCGGATTGAATCAGGGCCTTTGTACACTCATTGCAGGGGAAAAGAGTTGTATAGATTTTTGAACCTTTCAGATTGGTTCCCGTGTAATTGAGCAGGGCATTTAACTCAGCATGGCATACGTATAAGTATTTTGTTTCAAGAGGGTCTTCCTTTGTACCGTCCCATGGATATACATCATCAGAACATCCATGCGGCATTCCATTGTATCCCACAGACAGTATTTTATTGTCCCTGTCAACAATGCATGCACCGACACTGGTATGGGGATCTTTACTCCGCATGGCGGATAGTTTTGCGATACCCATAAAATACTGGTCCCAGGAAAGATAATCATTTCTTTTCATAGATACCTCCATAATAAATAAAAAGAAGGAGCTGAAAACAGCTCCTATCTATAATCTCGACGGGTAGAATTGTAGTTGCAGTACGACTGCCCTCTACATTAAGCAAGTTTGTTTACAGCTTTTGTTAAGCGGGAAACTTTTCTTGCAGTGGTATTCTTATGGTAAATACCTTTTTTTGTAGCCTTGTCAAGTTCAGAAACAGTAGCTTTCAATGCCTCTTCTGCAGCAGCTTTGTCATTTGCCTGAATCGCAGCATCTACCTTCTTAATCGCTGTCTTAACTTTAGAACGAACGGACTTGTTCTTAGCTGCTCTTTTTTCCGCAACAAGGATTCTTTTTTTTGCAGATTTAATGTTTGCCAATTCCAGCACCTCCATCGTAATATTCTTAAACTGTTTTAACCTGTCTGGCTGTACGGACACGGACGACAGCACAAACATACTTATTCAGTATAGTACACATTATTTTTGTTGTCAAGTGTTTTTGAAACAGGTTTGCATGTAACTATACGAAAAAACAAAAAATATGATAAAAAGATAAGAAAAGGTCACACTAAATTTGGAGAACAGATAATAACAAAGGCTGGGAAGAAGGAATTGCAATGACAGAAAAAAGAACCGATTTGGCTTTGGAAGCAAGGGAGAGTTTTCCGAGAAATAATGTTGAAATTCAGGGTGTTTTGCTTGAAAAGAAAGACTGCCCCGGCGGATGGGGCAAAGTAACCACGGTTGTAATTAAGGATGAAGCAGGGAGTCGGGCGATGAAAAAACCGAAAGGAACATACATTACGATTGAATCCTGTCTGTTGCCGGATGGCCGGGGAGCAGAACGTGAATCGCTTATGCTTTGCATATGTGATGAATTGGAAAAAATGATTTGCGGGAAAAAGAGAGAAAGCGTACTGATTGTCGGACTTGGAAATCGGGAAGTGACGTCGGATTCACTGGGACCAAAGATGACGGATGCTTTGTTCGTGACAAGACATTTGGAACAGGAATTTGGAAAAAAGTTTATGAAGAGAAACCGATACGGATGCGTCAGCGCCATTGCACCGGGAGTAATGGCACAGACCGGAATGGAAACAGAAGAACTTTTACAGGGAGTTATAAAAAAAACAAAGCCGGATCTCGTAATTGTGGTAGATGCATTGGCAGCCCGAAGTGTACACCGGTTATGCACGACGGTACAAATTACTGATACGGGGATTGCACCGGGGGCGGGGGTGGGAAACCGGAGAAAAGAATTAAATCAGGAGAGTCTCGGGGTCCCGGTGGTTGCCATCGGAGTGCCTACCGTAGTAGATGCGGCAACGATTATTGGAGATCATCTTGCTCATGTTTTGGAAAAACAGGGATATTCGGAAGAAGAAATTGAAAAATTTATTGGAGAAATTCTAACTGAAGACACGAAAAATGTCATGGTGACGCCAAAGAATATTGATGAATCCGTGAATCAAATCAGCAAAGACTTAGCATACGTATTAAACCATTGTTTTCAAAAACGGGATAATTGTTAATGCTTCGGCATATCTTTATAAGACGGATATATCTGAGTGGAGGGGGAAATGAGACAAAGTATACGTGTGCTAATCGGACTGGGAATCACATTGCTGTCAGGAGTTTTATTTATACTCCGGGACAGCCCGTATATAGATGTATTTTATGCTTTAGGAAGTTTCTTGGTGAAAGAAAGCAGCCTTTGCCTGCAAAATGGACAAGAAAGAGATGTTTTGGTTGCCGAACTGCTGGGAGGAGGGCTGTATCTGTCAGATACTGAAAAAAGAGCGATAGAAGAAAATGAAACAAAGCAGGAAGAAGAACTTTTGGCGAGTCAGCCGGTTTTGGGAGATGTTGAAACCGGACAGAAGCAGACGGTTATAAATCAGCAGACACCAGTTTTGCGACAGAAAAATGCATTGGTAGAGCAACTGAAAGAAAACAAAGATGTGGATTATTTGTGGAAAAATTTTTATATTGTGGATTCTACGACATCCGTAACGAAGAAAAAATTTGATGTTGAAAAGCTGTTAAACCGTGATTTGCGATTAAAAAAGAAAAAAGGGAAAAAGCAGATTTTAATCTATCATACTCATGGTGCTTCGGAATCGTTTCAAAACAGTCGAAAAAATGTTTTGGAGGATACTGTGGTGGGAGTCGGAGCAGAATTGGCAAAAGAATTGGAGAAGAAAGGATATTCCGTATATCATGATACCAGGCAGTACGACAGAATTAACGGAACGATTAACCGCAGTCTTGCCTATAATGAATCGCTTGCCGGAATACAAAAAATCCGCAGAGAAAATCCGGATATACATGTTATGATAGACTTACATCGTGATTCTGTGGGGAAAGGGAAACACACCTATACGACAATTCAGGGAAAGAAATGTGCAATTGTCATGTTTTTTAATGGGATGAGCCGGAACCGTTCCGGTGACATTTCTTATTTGTATAATCCAAATCTGTCGGGAAATCTGGCGTTCAGCCTGCAGTTGAAATGTAAGGCAATGGAATATTATGATGGATTTTCCAAACCGATTTATTTGAAGGGATACCGATACAACCTTCATCTGGAACCGCGCTCTCTTCTTATTGAGCTTGGAAATGAAAACAATACGGTAGAAGAGGAAAAAAATGCTACGGTACCGCTGGCTGATATTTTGGACAAAGTTTTGTCAGGTGTCGGATGACTGATTTCCTTTTGCATAAATATACGCAGTATTACATAAATTATGAAATTGTTCCGGTGAAAGCTGCCTGCAGTATTGATACAGACGCAGGTAATCGTATTCAAGTGTGGCAGCGTAGGAATCATTCTGCTTGTCATCAAGTTCTCTTGACAGTCTTACGACGGATACATCCATTCCTTCTGCCAGCCGTAACAGGACAGATACTTTAAAATCGGTTTCTCCGCGTTCAATTCGTCCGATTGTATTTTTGTCACAGCCGATTTTTTCGCTGAGCGCCTCCTGACTGAGTCCGGATAAATGCCGATATTTTCGAATTACTTTTCCAAAATTGTAAAGTTTTTTCTTTATGTCCATAATGAATGCCCTTATTTCCTTTCTGCTGTTTTACTATTATTAATTGTAAAAAAAGAGAAAAAGAAAACAACGAATTAAATGAGCGATTATAAACATAACATCAACTCATCCATGAGTTAGAAAAGAAGAAAAAAAGTAAAAAAAGCAGTTGTTATTCATAGGAAAACAGTAACTTGTCGTAATACGACAAAAAAAGGCGTCCCACGAACCTTTCTTTTTGTTACAATAAAGAAGGAGGAGGGGAAAATATGGTATCGGTAGAAAATGAAATGATTGGAAGAAGGCTGCAGGACATTCGGCAATGTGCGCATATGGGATATTATGATATGGCAAAGCTTTTGGGAGTTACCGAAGGGCACTATCGGAAGATAGAGCGTGGCATATATGGACTGGATGTTCCCAAATTAGTAATATTGTATGAGAAACTGGATGTTGATCCTTTGTATCTGCTGGCAGGATGCAATAAAGGAAAAGGTGAAAATCTTTCTCACAGTGAACTCAGAAGAAGAAGAGTTTGTGAACTTCTTGATTACTGCCGCAAGCAAATTGGTGAAGATGAGGAGGTATAGTGTGACGGATGTTCTTGTGTTTACGAAGGAGAAAAACTCCATAGGTTCTCACGACGGAATTTCTGATTCCGGAATTTTTCTTACAGGCTGTCTGACAAAGGCAAAAGAAAAACTGGCAGAAGAAAGCATTAAAGTTTTTCTTATAGATCTGGTAGATCAGGAAAAAGAAGCATTGTCGCTTGTATCTTACTTAAGGGCGATTCAGAAATATTATCTTATACCGGTGATTTTTCTGGCGGCAGATGATTCTTATGAGAAGATGGCAATTCACGTTTTTCATTGTTTTGATTATGTAAAAAAACCGGTATGTATGGAAAAAATGATGGAAATTCTTAATCTTATTCGTGGCAGGATGGATTCAGGAAAAACATCAAACGGACTGGTTTTGCGGATGAGAAGTGGTGTCAGGAGGATGGAAATGTCGGATATTCTCTATATTGAGGTTTTGAATCGCAATCTTCTTGTTCATACATGGTATGATGTGTTGACATTTCCCTATCGTCAGCTTGGACTTTGCATTGAGCAGTGCCGCGGGAGA
>CAZGDT010000132.1:0-398 GCA_964524245.1 uncultured Eubacterium sp.
CCGGAAAGAATTCGTAAACACTAATGTGGATCGTCGCATGACGGTCCTAAAAATAGTCAGGTACTTGCTATTTGGCGTTTACATTGAAAGCATAGTAAGCTGAAAAATGGATGATGTGTATGAATAGAATACAAGTCGAAGCAAGATTAAAGCAATACTTAAAATCCCATTTCATTAATTTTGAGGTGGATATTGAAAATGGTGTTCCCCGATACACTATGATTTTTCGAGGATACGATAGTGCTCCAAACAGGGCAATAGAATCCTGTATTTGGTTCTATAACGATGAAATGGAGGTAAGAACCTACTACCCCAAAGTAGCAGCGGAACGGTGCAAAGATCATAGCAAAAACATACCTATGTTAATGCGAGTATTTAATTATATAAATGCTACGGTT
>CAZGDT010000132.1:408-4604 GCA_964524245.1 uncultured Eubacterium sp.
AGCCGATGGTGCTGGCGGCACATTATATCAGCCTCACCACCCATATACGCCAAGAATTTATATGACTGAAGATGGTTGTTTCGATATTACTTTAACTACCATTATTTGTAACGATTTCTACGAGGTGGCTCCGCTTGAAACTGAAGACTATATTACAGCCTATTGTTAGGAAAGATAAATTTGCAACAAGCAATTCATTACATAAATAAGTTGACAGAGTGAGAACTGTAAAATGGGTCTTGATAAAGGGAAAAAACACAGTTAGAACGATTAAAAGATTTAAGTGAAGAATTACATATTACAGATAAACAAAATAACGTGTGAAAAATTAGGAGGATATAGAAATGGCAAAATTTAAGGAGATTGAAAAAATATCGGCTGGATTATTTGAGGGTGTTGTTATATACACTATTGCTGAACCCGGTGCAATGGGCGCCCCTCGTTTAATGGAATTTGTCAAAGAAAATGGTGAATGCTTTTCTCTATTTTACGGTGATAAATTTACTTATTCCGATATAAAAAGTAATTTTTCTGCATTGGAGGGATGCTTTTGGAATGGTCCGATGCGTGATGAAAAAACCGACGGAGAGATTGTTTTATTTACAAATGACGACGAAAGGAACGGCAACATAACAAGAGTCGCAAATGGATGGAAACATATTTATACTGGCTGTGGAAATCATTTACTTATTAAAGATATTCATTTCCCTATTTTCAATAAATACATTTCCAAATATGAAAGTCCGGTTGAAATTTATTGTTCTTGGCAAGAACATATAGATGACTTTATAAAGGGGATAACAAACAAGTAAAAGGAGCGATTTTATGAAAAGAACAGTTACTTTTGTTATAGGTGCTACAGCGTCCGGCAAGACAACATTTATTCAAAATCATTTTTCTAACGATAGGGATACGGTAATATTGAATGTGTATGACTATCAACAAGCCGCCTATAAAGAGGCTGGATTTGGTGAGCACATCCCATTTGGGCAGGAATTCAAGTGCTTGTACAAAGCAAATGAAAATCTATTGGTAGATATTATTGATACCTTTCAAAATGGCAAAAACGTAGTTGTCGAGCATACGCTATACAGAGCAAAACGCAGAATCAGATACATAGATGCTATTAGAAACACATTGAAAAATATTATTATTGAAGTATATGTAATGTGCCCAAGCGACTCGGTTTGGAAAACATATGTTACGAAAAGAAAATTATCACATTCTTTCCAGCGACTTAAAAATGAAGCCGAACAAATAGAATTTCCAAATCCAATCGAAGGCTTTGATTCCATTTACGAGGTTGTCGACGATGTTATCAAGGTAAGAATGGATGAACCCAAGCCTGAAATTATTGAACCGGCTCGAAAAGAGCTTCTTGAAGAAAGTGAAAAACTGCGCAAAGAAGATGAAAAAACAAAAGCCAAGTCGGACTTGCTGAAAAGTATGGATACTCGTCCGTTCTGGCATTATTGTGAGGGAGGATGTGGCACAAAACTTTATTGTACGGCTCAAGAAGCTTTTGATGCCGGTTGGGATTACCCGCCGCAAATTGGTTCCTTCGGGTTGTTGGGACCTCGCACTTGTGGAAGGTGTAGCATAACCGACACTTTGTGGTGGAAAGTACAACAACAAGAGATACCTATTGTTATTGAAAAAAACTTGACCGCAGAAGAACTAAAAACTTGGCGAAGAATTAAAAAGGAGCCTGAAAGCTTGCTTGAGGAAGAAAAAATATAAAATGAAGCGGAAGGTGACAAAATGATAGTTGCAGGTTATTCAGGTGTAGGCAAAACAACTTTTGCAAAAACACATCAAAATGTCATTGATCTACACGTTATGCCCTACAAATATTCTAATTTAAATGAACTCAACAACAAATATAATGACGAAAGCATTAAAGCAGCTCCAGAACTGATTTTAAATATCGATTGGAGATATGATTATTACGATAAATTAATATCCCTCTATAAATCTGAACCCAACAAAATAATTGTAATTCCAACTGATATTCAAATAATGAATTGGCTTGAGTGTGATGAAATACCTTTTACGCTTGTTTTCCCATCTTATGAATTAAAGGAAGAATATCGAAACAGATATTTAAAACGTGGAAACACGAAGGATTTTATAGATGTGTTTATAAGTGATTGGGATTATTGGCTCGGAATGTTTAAGCAACAAAAGGGATGTAAAAAAATTGAACTTAAAACAAACGAATATCTATCGGATGTTATAAGTTTCAAAGGAGGTATGTGTGATGTATGAGATAATTGATTCAAATTATGCACGAAACAGATATGAGGAAATCGGATTTCAATTGTCGGATTTTCAGCAAGCAACACTGATTTGGAACAAGCCTAACACTACTCGTCAGGAGCGACTTTCTGCCTTAACTGAATTGGCAATTAAAACCGACGATGTTGATTTAAGATTCCAAATCGGTGAACGAATAGTCTATGAAGAAAAAGTAATGAAACAATTTGAATATGATTCGTGTGATGAAACGCTCTATGTTGTGTTTGATAGCGAAGATCATTATGCCTGCGGATATTTTCGAAAATATGAAACAACTCTTACTTATGCCAAGAATTACATTATTAAAGAAAAAACTCGATGTGTAATAGAAAAGCATAGAATTATTGACGGTGACACTATTCCTTTGGTTAAATCAAGTTATCGTGTAAATCCAAATCTTTCCACAGAAAAACAAGAAAAATTGGTTGAATATAGCGGAGAAGCTACTGCTTGTTTATATTTGGATGAAAACGCTAATATTACAAATTTGTGGTCTAATGAATTAGACGATAACGAATCGGACAAGGTTGATGAGTTTCGTAAAGATCGATTTGAATATCAATTTTTAGCATTGCCCTATATTCATCACGAAGGGCTTCCGGTTAGATATATTCCTACCGGAGAATATGGAATTATCAAAACTACTATGAATGAGTGGAATTCCTTTTTGGAAAGAGTAAATAAGGGACTCTATGTTGATTTTTCCGATACAGCTATTACGGTGTATTTTTTAACAGAAAAAGGATATTGGTCACATCAACATTGCAATCCCATATATCTTGAAGTAGAAATGCCCGAAATGGATATTGAAAACGAAAAACAATGTGCTTTTTGTCGTGCTATAGATGCAATGAGTGACTATATGGATGGGTATAAAGATGTCGCACAAGAAAAACTCATCCTGAGAACATCTAGCGAGTATGCTATTATCTGCGAAAAGCCAACAGTTATTGAGCAGAGTGCAAAAAATGCAAAGCAAATTAATGATATTTTATGGTGACAATTTTTAATTAATTGGTGAGGTGATGGTTTTGACATTATATGAATTATTAAAAAAAGTATCTTCTATTTTAGCCAAAGACAATGCGGATATGTTGTTTGAATATACAATTCACTCTATGGATTATAATGGAGGATTCCTCCGATCTAGATATTGCTATCAGGAGAAAACATTAACTGATTTTGAATGTGGGGATAATCTAAAAACTGTTCTTGTAGCTTTAAGAACGCCGTTTGACTTTTGTAATTCTGTCCAATATTACGAAGAAGGTGATTTTGCCAGTTCAACTTTTACATTGTTAAAAATGCAGGTTTTTCTTCATGATTTGTCAAATAAGAAACATTTGGAACAAGTGATAATGTGGAACTGCAGTGTGGGTTTTAATTATCCAATAAAAGTCGATCTGATTAATGAAAGTTTTGAGATACTTCCAGCAACAAGTTTGAGTGCTAAAAAGCAGAAAGGATGAAAAAATGTCGAAACTGAAATTCAGAGAATTGCGAGAACGGTTATCTACTACTGACCGTATTTCAATTTGTCATAAGGAAACGTTACAGTATAAAAATTTTATTACAATAAAAGACGTACCTGACTCGTATAATAATTTAACCGTTTATGGTATAGGAATCATTGAAAGTGAATTTTATAAAATCAATGATTTAGAGTATTCTGTCGAAGGAAAAAGCGAAGACTTAGTATTGCTTTCGTGTGTAGAAATTGTGGTAATATCACAAGATGATTTACAAGAAAATATATCAAATGATAAAGTAAATATAGGAAGCATTGTTAAAATCGTTGGAGAAGACAATATTGGAATTATAAAAGAAATTGTCAATGATTCAATTACTGTCGATATTTATTATGAAAAAGATAATTATTTAGTTGAGCCACATCAAAA
>CAZGDT010000133.1:0-4601 GCA_964524245.1 uncultured Eubacterium sp.
TTATGTGGCAGCCGATTCCGACACCGGTGCGGCATACAAAGCGGGAATCAAGCAGGGTGATGTAATTACTGCGATTGACGGAACGACCGTGAAAACCATTGAGGAAGTGCAGGGAAAAGTAAATAGTACCAAGGCGGGAACGACAATTAAGGTAACGATAAAAAGAAGTCATAACGGCAGTTATGTTGACAAAGAAGTTGAAGTTACGCTGAAAGGGAAAGATACGCTCGATGGATTGGATGACGATACGGGATCATCCGAACAGCCGGATGTGAACCAGGGATATGAAGGTAATGATTCGCAGGTGGTTCCATGGGGAAGTGTTTACTAATTCAAAAAAATCGTGTATAATGAATCCCATCGCAATGCCTGCGGTGGGATTTGTAATATGCAGACGGATAATTAATCCGGGATGGAGGAAATGATGAGTGAAGAAATAAAAGATATAGATCAGGAAAAAGATAAAAATGATTATGAAAAAATCTGTTATTTGTGCCACAGGACAGAAAGCCAGGTAGACAAAATGATTACGATTCCGAATCAGATTACGATATGTTCGGATTGTATGCAAAAAACATTTGACCAGATTGGCATGCAGGGAATGCCGCAGATACCGGGCATGGAGTTTATCAATTTGGGTGCGATGGGGATGGAACCGCCTTCTGAATTTCAGGAGCGTCATCAGGTGAAGAAAAAAAAGAAAGAAAAGAAAGAAACTCCGGTTTTAGATATTAACCGGCTTCCGGCTCCGCACGTGATTAAAGGAAATTTAGATGAATATGTGATGGGACAGGAACAGGCAAAAAAAGTTCTGGCAGTAGGGGTTTATAATCATTATAAAAGGGTACTGGCAGACCGGGGTGAAGATGATGTTGAAATTGAAAAGTCGAACATGCTGATGTTAGGACCTACGGGAAGCGGCAAAACATTCATGGTGAAGACAATGGCGAGACTTTTGCAGGTGCCGCTGGCGATTACGGACGCCACGGCCCTTACGGAAGCAGGATATATTGGTGATGACGTGGAAAGCGTAATTTCCAAGCTTCTTGCCAATGCTGATAATGATGTAGAATTGGCGGAGCGCGGTATCGTATATATTGACGAAATTGACAAGATTGCGAAAAAACAGAATACGAACAACAGGGATGTCAGTGGTGAATCGGTGCAGCAGGCGCTTTTGAAGCTGTTAGAGGGCGCAGAAATAGAAGTGCCGGTGGGGGCAACAAATAAAAATGCCATGGTACCGATGACGACAGTCAGCACGAATAATATTTTATTTATTTGCGGAGGTGCATTCCCGGGATTGGAAGATATTATTAAAAAACGTCTCACCAGTCAGGGTACGATGGGATTTGGTTCGGAATTACGGGACAGATATGATCATGAAAAGGATTTGTTTGCCAGAGTGGAGACGGAGGATATCCGAGAATATGGTCTGATTCCGGAGTTTATCGGCCGTCTGCCGATTGTATTTTCTCTTCAGGCTATGGATGAGGAACTTTTGGTTCAGGTTCTTAGCAAACCGAAAAATGCCATATTAAAACAGTATCGGAAACTTTTGCGGATGGATGAGGTAGACTTGGAATTTGAAGAAGGCGCGATGTATGCGGTGGCCAAAAAAGCAGCGGCGAAAAAGACCGGTGCCAGAGCATTGCGTTCCATCATTGAGGAATTTATGCTGGATATTATGTATGAGATTCCAAAAGACGAAATGATAGGAAAAGTAATTATTACAAAAGACTATATAGAAGGAAAAGGTGCACCGATAATTCAGATGCGCGGCAGCAGTATAGGATGAGATTGCGGTGACGAAAAGGAACCTTCTGCGTATAAATATATAAAACGCAGGAGGTTTTTTTATGCAGTGTGCTGAAGCGGTTTTTGCGGAGGATGTGCTTTCTTATATCGTTGATAACTATCGGGGCGAAGAATACATCCGTGAATTCTATAATCCGGATTGTTACATTCGTATTGATGAGATGCAGGCAGTGATTTATCAGCAGGTTCAGAGCGTGGAAGGTTCTGTGATTGAAAAATATGGATTTTCGGCAATTCCCAATGTTTATGGACTGATGAGTGAGGAAGCATTGGAGAGCAGCGGCGTGTTGCGGATTCGACGGCAGCCGTCTTTTGATTTGTACGGACAGGGGGTATTGATTGGCTTTGCCGACACCGGAATTGATTATACGCATGAGGCATTTCGCGCAGCAGATGGAACTTCACGGATTGTTTCTATCTGGGACCAGACAATTCGTGAAGGAGTCGGTTCGGAGCAGTTTCCATACGGAAGGATGTATGATAGGGAACAGATTAACGAAGCTCTTCGGACAGAGAATCCGCAGGCGCTTGTACCAAGCCAGGATGAAATCGGACACGGCACGTTTATGGCGGGAGTGGCGGCAGGAAATTCGAACCGCACTGAGCAATTTTCAGGTGTTGCGCCTCTTTCAGGTATTATCATGGTTAAATGCAGACAGGCGGGGAGGAGTTATCGGGATTATTATGGGATACCGGATGATGTTCCCGCATATCAGGAAAATGATATTATGGCGGCGGTTGCTTATCTTCTTGGAGAATCTGCAAGACTGGAACGTTCCATTATAATCTGCATTGGGATGGGAAGCAGCATGGGGAATCATAATGGCAGTTCGGCACTGGGAGTTTTCCTGAACCGTTATCTTGGGATAAAAGGCGTGGGGATTGTCTCCTGCATCGGCAATGAGGGAAATGCCAGACATCATCACAGAATCAGGCGGCGTGAGGAGAGTATTGATATCAGTGTTGAAGATAATATGAAAGGATTTATGTCGCAGCTCTGGTGGCAGACGCCGGGGAAGCTGACCCTGGATGTCACATCACCGGGCGGGGAAAGTGTAAGCGGTATTCGTGCCATATCAGGTGTGCGTTATGAGCATCGCTTTATCGTAGAAAATACAACGCTGAACATTTTTTTTGGGGTGGCACAGGAAGTGACCAGAGAGCAGGTGGTTGTGTTTCGTTTTTCAAATGTGACGCGTGGAATTTGGAAAGTTAAGGTAAATTTTGATTCTGAAGTGATGAATTTTTCCATGTGGCTTCCCATTCGTCAGTTTTTAGAAAGAAATGTCGTATTCTTAGATTCTGAGCCGGATACTACCATTACGAATCCGGGGACGACGCCTCTTATCGTCAGTGTGACCGCATATGACGTCAGAGACGGCGCTCTTTATCTTGGAGCAGGACGTGGTTTTACGCCTTCCGGTGCCGTAAAACCTGAAGTGGCGGCACCGGGAGTTAACATTACGGGGACGTATCCGGGGAACCGTTATGGGAGTATGACGGGAACAAGCGTGGCGGCAGCTTTTACGGCAGGGATTAGTGCACTGTTTATGCAGCAATATGCCGGCATGGGAGCCAACAGCAACACCCTGCGTGAAGCATTGATTCGCGGAGCGGTACCACGTGGGGAACCATATCCGAATACGGAGTGGGGATATGGTATCACAGACGCCTATCGCAGCATAACAGACTATTGACGTAGTGAAATTGTTGCGGTATATTAGGACAGGAAGGGGGATACCAATGAAAGCATGGGAAAAAAATATCCGCAAGGTTGTTCCTTATGTGCCGGGAGAACAGCCACAGGGAAAAAATGTTATTAAATTAAATACAAATGAAAATCCTTATCCGCCATCGCCGACGGTGAGCAAAGTTCACCGTGAACTGGATACGGAGCGTTTTGCACTTTATCCGGATCCGACTGCGGGAAAACTGGTGAACGCACTTGAGGATTATTATGGCTTAGAGAAAGGCCGGGTTTTCGTCGGAGTCGGTTCGGATGATGTACTTGCGTTGGCTTTTCTTACGTTCTTTAACTCGAACAGACCGATTTTGTTTCCGGACCTGACATATTCCTTTTACCCTGTCTGGGCGGATTTATATCGTATTCCGTATGAGTGTCCGGCCTTGGATGAGAATTTTCACATACGGGCTGAGGATTATAAAAGGGAAAATGGGGGCATCGTTATTGCTAATCCCAATGCACCTACGTCGCTGGCGCTGGGAATCGATAAGATAGAAGAAATTGTCGCTGCCAATCCGGACGTGATTGTTATTGTGGATGAGGCATATGCGGATTTTTGGGGAGAAACGGCGTTGCCTCTTATAGAGCGTTATGATAACCTTCTTGTGGTACGTACTTATTCCAAGTCACGTTCCATGGCGGGAATGCGTATTGGATTTGCCATGGGGAATCCTGCCCTGATAAAAGCGATGGAAGATGTTAAAGAATCCATAAACTCATATACAATGACGGTAGAGTCCATTGAGGTGGGAGTTGCTTCGCTGAAAGACGAAGAATATTTTCGGGAAACGCTGGCGAAGGTAATTGCAACGAGAGAGCGTGTGAAGAATGAGTTACGTAAAAGGAAGTTCACGGTTTTGGACTCTTCCACAAACTTTTTATTTGTTCGCACGGAACAGGAAGATGCGAAGCGGCTGTTTGAACAGTTGAAAAAAGAAAACATATTTGTCCGCTATTTTAACGGAGAACGCACGAAAGATTATCTGCGCATCTCCATCGGAACGGATGAACAGATGAATTCCCTTATACGGGCGTTTGA
>CAZGDT010000134.1:0-4590 GCA_964524245.1 uncultured Eubacterium sp.
GATTATGGGAAGGCAGAAAAAGTATAATCTGTGCCATGCTTCAGAAAAATCTTACGCCGGAGGAGATAAGCGAGTGGACCGGCGAGGAAATTCCCCTTGTGAGAGAAATAGAGCAGGAAGTGTGAAAGTCACAATAAACGCTGCAATCATATGGAAACTTTTCAGGCGTCAGGCGACACTTTTTTGTGTTGCAAGGCGCCTCACACTTGTGGAAGCAATGCATAACGAATGAAACAAACGGATGAACGGGAAAAGAATCTTTACTTTTTTTTTGAAACATAGTAAAATTAATTCATTGTGAAAGAAGCGGTAAAGCGAGGAAATAAAAATGATAGTTGATAACGTAATTGATTTGATTGGAAATACGCCACTGGTTTCTCTGAAAGGGACAACCGGGCTGAATATTTTTGCTAAGGCAGAGTTTTTGAATCCCGGTGGGAGCATTAAAGACCGTGTCGCTAAAAATATGGTTGAACAGGCAGAAAAAGCAGGAAAATTAAAGCCGGGAATGACAATCGTGGAACCAACTTCGGGAAATACGGGGATAGGTCTTGCGTTTGTTGGTGTAAGAAAAGGATATCGCGTAATTATCGTGATGCCGGAGAATATGAGCGAGGAGAGAAAGAAGATTATTCGTTCGTTGGGGGCGGAACTTGTGCTGACGCCACCGGAACTCAGTATTGACGGCTCTGTGGCGAAAGCGAAAGAACTCGTTGAAGAAAGCGACAATTGCTTCATGCCGCAGCAGTTTGAAAATCCGGACAATCCGGATATTCATTATCGGACAACGGCGATGGAACTCTATGAGCAGCTGGAGGGACGTGTAGATATATTTGTTTCAGGGCTGGGAAGCGGCGGAACGCTTCAGGGGGTCGGCAGATATCTGAAAGAGAAAAATCCCAACCTGAAAGTGGTAGCAGTTGAACCGAAAAATGTGTCGGCACTTTTGGGGCATGAACCGGGGCTGCACAGCATACAGGGGATTGGTGACGGATTTATTCCGGCGGTGCTTGATACCGGGTTGATTGATGATGTGATAGAAGTAACAGATGAAGATGCCATTCGTATGACAAGGGAACTGGCCAGAGTGCAGGGACTTCTTTGTGGGACTTCTTCCGGTGCCAATGTTTGGGCGGCGAAGGAAATTACTAAAAAGTATGGAAAAGATGTACGGATTGCTACCGTGCTGGCGGATCGGATTGAACGGTATTTCAGTACCGGATTGTTGTGATTTTTTCAAAAAACGGTCATGACGGAGAAAGGTGGCAGAATGCGAAAACGGTATTATTTATTGGCGGCGGTATTTATTCTGATATTGACGGGAAGTATGCAGACCTGTCCGAAAGCAGAGGCAGGAACATACGGTACGCGCGGAGTATGGGTTTCCTGTTTTGAATATGAGGAAATAGGACTGAAGGATAAGACGGAAGCAGAGTTTAGAACAAATGCCAATCGGATGTTTACCAAAATCAAAGAGAATGGATGTAACACGGTATATTTTCATGTGAGGGCATATAATGATGCCATTTATCCTTCCGGATTGGTCGGGTGGAGCCGGTATCTTTCATCCACCGGCAGGACGCCGGGCTATGATCCGCTGAAAATCCTGGTGAAGCTTGCTCATAAGAAGGGATTGGCATTTCATGCATGGATGAATCCTTATCGTGTGACGTCAAAAAAAGTTTTGGACCCGTCGGATGGAAAAACGACGAATCTGATTGTGAAGCAGGTGCAGGAAATAATAAACAATTACGCAGTGGACGGCATTCATTTTGATGATTATTTTTATCCAACCAATGAAAAGAAATATAACAAAGTAACCCGTGACGTCCGCAAAAAAAACGTAAATACCATGGTGAAAAAAGTATATCGGACAGTGAAGGCAAAAAAGAAAAAACTGAAATTTGGCATTAGTCCGGCGGGAGATTTGTCTTATTGTGAAAAGATAGGTGCAGATGTGCGGACATGGATGTCTCAGAGCGGATATGTTGACTATATTGTTCCTCAGATTTATTGGTCGGACCGGTATATAATGTCGGGAAAGGAGACAAAACTGTTCCGGGAACGTCTGGCCGCATGGCGTTCCATTAATTTGCGGGATGTACCGATGTATGTCGGGCTGGCACTGTATAAAACCGGTTATTCTCTAAAAGAAGATCCCGGATGGAAGAAATCATCTTCCAATATTGCAAAACAGCTGAAACAGATACAGGAAGGAAATACGGAAGGTTATGTTCTGTTTTCTTATCGGGATTTACTCCGATCAGGTTCCTATAAGGAGAGGAAGAAGTATTACAAAACGATAGGAAAACTGAAACTTAACAAAAAGAAAAAGACTCTGCGGACCGGGAAAAAATACAGGTTAAAGGCTTCTTTTTGGCCGAAAGCCCTGAGGGGAAAAGTAAAGTGGAGTTCGTCCGATAAAAAGATTGCCACAGTGGGGAAAAACGGAATTGTAAAAGCAAAGAAAAAGGGAACGGTGCGCATTTACGCAAAATACGGTGCGTGGAAAAAGTCCTGTCTGATAAAAGTTAAGAAGAAAAAGAAAAAATAAAGGAGTTACCCGGACCATGATGGAATTGCAAGGTATAAAAAAATCCTATCGCAAAAATCCGGTATTGAAGGGGATTGATATGGTTCTGCGCGAGGGTGAATGTGTCGGCATAGTGGGAATGAACGGTGCAGGCAAATCCACACTTTTGAAGATTGTCGTGGGAGCATGGAAAGCAGATGCCGGTTGTATTCGTGTCGATGGTGATTTGATGTCACCGGCACAGCTGGGAGAGCGAACCGGATATATTCCGCAGGAAAATCCGCTGTTTGAGGAACTGACGGTAAAAGATAATTTGGAACTTTGGTACAAAGGTGACCGTAAACGATTGGAACGGGACCGGAAGGAAGGGATATTGTACCGGTTCGGAATTTCTGAATTATACAAAAAAACGGTTCGAAAACTTTCCGGCGGAATGAAAAAACGGCTGAGTATCTGTTGTGTGCTGGCATCGGAGCCGGACATCCTTGTTATGGATGAGCCGGGAGCGGCATTGGATATGTCTGCTAAAAAAATGATTCTGGATACGATGGAGGAATTTACAAAATTAGGGAAAAGTGTTATGATAGCCTCACATGAGGTTTCAGAACTGTTGGTGTGTGACCGTATATACGGAATGAAAAACGGAATTCTGACGGAGCTTACGGAAGAGATAAACAGCGACTATCTGCAGCGTTGGATAGAAAGCTGATTATCATAAAAAACAGATGCAGTGTGTTAACGCTGTATGAAAGGAGAAAAAATGGAAAAAAAGAGAAGTAAAGGGAAGATTATAGCATTAATATGTTCACTGGTTGTGGTAGTGGGGCTTGCAACAACGGCAATTGTCATGGGCGCGACGGGTGCATTTTCTAAATTATTCGGTTCGGATAAAGAAAAAGCATTTGATCTGCTGGCTCAGCTGCCGGAGAAATTATCTTACTCGGCTATGGGAGAACAGCTGGGAACGGATGATTTGTACAAAGCCATGTGCGAAAAGGGAATGAATATCGATTACAAGCTGACAAACATGAACATGCAGGATAATTCTGTTGATTTGTCAAAAATGAACGTGGATATGGGACTGCAGCTCGATTTGAATGCGAAAAAAGCAGGAGCCAAGCTGGCAGTCGGAATGAATGGAAGCAATATTTCAGCAGAAGGTTATGCGTCACTGGACGAGAAGAAAGTGTCGTTTACACTTCCTGAACTGTTACCTGACAAAACATTTTCTTTTACGGCGAACGACGCGTCAAGCCAGGAAGCGCTGGACAGTATATCTGCCGTGCTGGCAATGATTCCTGATGTTCAGGAGTCACTTGAAGGTTTCTTCGAAAAACAGGGAGATCTTCTTTATGATGAGATAGAGTGCACGGAAACTGACCGGGGATATCAGATTATCATACCGAAAACAGCGTTAGACCGGATGCTGAATGATATGATTACTTATGTAAATGATGAGTCGGAAATGGTGAACAAAATAGAAGAAAAATTGGGACTTTCTCAGGGAAGCGTATCGGCGGGACTGAGTCTTTTGGTTCCTCAGGTTACGGCTTATACACAGGATTACACCATTGATGTTTACGAAACTGATGATGTGTTGTCCGGCATCAGTACATCAATTAAAGTAAGTACGGTAGAAGTAAAACTCAATGCCGCATTTACGACAGGAGAAACACAGTCTGTTGTCAATGTGGAGGCGGATTGTTTGGAAAACGGTGTTTCAGAAGCAAAAATCAATTATTCCGTGAACTCCCAAAAAGGAGATGTTTGTGAGGATAATATGAAGCTGTCCGTAACTGCCTCCGGCGTGGAAATGATTTCGTGTGAAACAAAGCAGACGCTGGATGCGAAGAATAATAATGCAGTTACAATCAGCAGTTCCGTTAATGGTGATGCAATGAGTACGTCTGTGTCCATGACGGCAAACGGCAATGTTTTAAATCTGGAGCGGGGGAAATCCATGACAATGAAGTTTAATGAAGTGAGTATGCAGCAGTCAGGAACCTACTCTTCATCAGAGTCGATGTCTTACGGAATGGAATATACCCTTGCTGTTC
>CAZGDT010000135.1:0-4559 GCA_964524245.1 uncultured Eubacterium sp.
AGAATTTTCTTCGAATCATTAAGAGCTTGCTTTGAGGGAAGCTTAGCACAAAATCTTTGCCTTGTCAATATATTTTTTTACAAGCGTCAGACGACACAAAAAGGGGGGCTGACGCCCACTGCATAAGTGCGACGGTTTTTGCAGAATTTACGACAAAAGGAGCAGCCGTCGGCTGCTCCTTCTCATCATTTCCTATTTCTTTATCTTCACTTTCTTCACCGCACTCCACTTACCGTACACTTTTTTCTGGCCGTTCATTTTGTAGGCACGAACCCGGACATAATAAGTTTTCTTCTTTTTCAGCTTCTTAATCGTGTAAGATGTTTTCGTGGTTGTCACACTTTTCTTTCCTTTGAATGTCTTCTTCTGTGCAACCTGAATCTGATAACCGTCCGCTTTGTTTACTTTCTTCCATTTCACCAAAACCTTTTTCCCTTTTTGATTCTTCGCAGACTTCAGGGTCACTTTCGCCGGTGCGGTTACTTTAGCGGAATCCGCGGATGGGGATGATGTAACGGAACTTATCGAGCTTGAAATTCCCGGGGTTGGGGTCGGTGTGGCAATGTGGGTATTGCCGCCGGTTCCACCCGGTACCGGTGTAGATGTCGGCGTTGCACTCTCCCCATCTTCTCCATTCGAAGTGACTTTTCCCGCATAACTCCAAAGATTAGAAGAGGAAAGATTCAAATGTAAAGCGGGACGAACGGCATAAACACCACAGCTGACACTAACACCAAAGAAGTTGCCTTCGCCGCAACCGCCGTCGTCAACATCGGCGGCACTACTACCACTGTAACCGGGCGACCGCAGCCACCACCAGCCGTTCCCCTCGTACACCGTACTCGTAGAGCTCCAGGCTCCGCGTGCCCTTGCATAGGCTGTATTTTTTGCTTCTCTGGTTTCACTGTCCGTCTCAAAATCTCCATTAAACCCATACGCCGTATTACTCGCTTCCGCAATCGACAGAAGATATACCTGATCTATCGTGTTTTTTCCACCTTCTGTTCCGTAATACAAATCATCATTGATGACCGTCGTATTTTTTATCGCTGACTGTTCAGCGGATGTAAATGCCGTTAACAGGAACGTGGAATTCAGCCAAGTATGAAGCGTACATGTCTCCCACGTTACATTAGTCCATTCTTCGTTGTATGGTTTGACATCCAGGTTCTGGTTTGCCAGTAAAAAGGCATCATCTCCGTTTACAGAAAGGACACGCCACTTGATTGGCTCTATCTTAAAATATCCCTGATAGGACATATTTTCATAATCTTCTTTGTCTTCGTTCCATTCACGTTTCTCCCACTCCCGGTACACCATCTTTGTGCCATCACTATCCGTGTACTCCGTATCCGACACCGGGTTTGCCGGTGCCTGTTTCGGTGTATATGCACTCTGCGGATAGCTCCCGAAATAAATGCAGTCCCATGTGCTGACGCCATTGCTGTCCGTGGTGGGGTTGCTTAGTTCTGAAGCAGCCTTCGCCGGCTTGCCCGTGCCGGTAACAACAAAGAATGATAACACCAGTGACAGAGTCGCAAGAAGAGCTGTTATTCGTTTGATTAATTTTTGTTTTTCTTTTTTCATTTATCTTTACCTCCTGTTTTTACTTTTTTTCTGTTCTTTACCAGAAACAGTGCTGTCAGCCCTAATAAAATCAACACTGTTACTTCTACACCTGATACCGGCTGACTTTGCTTTTCTTCCTCAGCTGCTGTTGATTTTTTCTTACCGACAGTTTCTTCCAGTTTTATCGATTTTCCACTTATTGACTCTGGTTCGTCGACATTCTTTTCTTCTTTTTTCTTTGAAATTTCTACATTCAAAGAACCGTTACTTTTCGATTTTTTTCTCTCTTTCCCCTTTTTTTCTGAAACTTCACGTTGTCTTTTTTCTTCTTTTGTTTCTTGTTTTTTCTCAGTTTCATTTTTTTCCTCGGATTTTATTTCGTTTTCTTCAATAACGGTCTTCTCGCCACCTGATATTTCTATGTTATTACAACATATATTTAGTGCTTCATATTTTTCATTAAATGTTTCTTCTTCCTCTATACGCAATTCAATTTTTTCTGTTTTCTTTAGTTCCTTTTTTGCTATTACATCAAGATAAAAAACAACACCGTCTTCTCCGATTTCTTTTGTATAACTCCATAAAATTTCACCTTTCCCACCTTTACTCACCGACAAATTGTCATCAAAAATCCCATTTTGACATAGTATGCCCGGCGATACTTCCCTAATCTTTAGTTTTTCTTCATTATAATTGACATTTATTACATATCCCATCACCCCGGGATTATTCCGAATATATACAGGAATACGAATATTATCCCCGGATTTCAATATAATCTTATCAGCATAAATTTCTGCTTTTGAAGCCGCACATGCCAATTGTCTGTCTTTCTCCATTCCAAATAAAGAAAGTACAAGCACAAAAATACAAACCAGGGCATATCTTTTTTTCATTTCCATAAACCTCCCTGACAGAAGAGCCGGTACAGACAGTTTGATAGTCTGAAACCGGCTTTCCGATACTCTTAAAGTTCTTCTTTTCCGAGTCTTGCTTTTGAAATCATAACCACATCTTTATTTCCGATTTCTCCATCTCCGTTCACATCACCTGCCAGAATCTGCGCATCACTTGGCTGCTCTTTTTCCAAGAGCATTCTGGATAGCATGCTGACATCTCTGTTATTTATGATGCCGTCCCCTGAGATATCTCCCGTTACTACAACAGTGATGGAATCCAAAACTCTGCTTCCACTCTTCAAATTGATAATGCAACCTGTTCCCAACATATCTGTTTCTTTAAGGACATTGCCGTCTTTATCCGTACACTCCAGAAAATCATTAGCGAACTCATTACAAATATCAGATACCCTGCAATTGCCGGCTTCAAGACCACGCAAATAACCGTATTTGTCGACGCTTAATTCCGTATTTTTCAGCAGACACAACGTTGTATCAGCATTAACTTTCACAGTTACTTTGCAGGTAGCTGTTTCCCCTGTTTCTACAACCTTCACCGTGATGTCAGCTGTTCCTTCACCAACACCGGTAACTTTTCCTTCAGAGGAAACTTCTGCAACCGCAGTGTTGTCAGATGTCCACTCCAACTCTGTATCTGATTTTACGGCCGGTTTTATTATTGCCGTTAAATCAGAAGATTTTCCTACATACAAACTCAATGTATCATGATCCAGCGATACGGTTGCATATTCTTCTTCCGGTACATACTTTGCCGTAACGGTCATACTATATTTGACACAAGTATACGAATCATCTGACCATCCGATAAAACGGCATCCATCCACGTCTTCTGCCTGCGGTGCTACCGCAGACTCCATGAATTTAACTGTCTGTGTCTCTATTTCGTTTTCATCTTTATCCGTAAATGTTACCGTAAATTCCTGCGGTGTATATTTTGTATATAGATCCATACTCTTATCTACCGTATTACTTTCTGCGTCCCATTTCTTTGAACAGTTTTCATCTGTATAGAATCCATCAAAAGTATAGCCATATACTTCCTCATACTCCTCCGAATCGATTGTTTTTCCTTCCTCAATGAAGAATCGGTTGGTCTGTGGCAGCCCCTCTGCTGAAGCATGAATTGTTACAATATACTTATTGTGCCTTACATAATTATATACCGTATTCTCTTCATACTCTCTGGTTTCTTCTTTTGACGGTTCTTCTGTCGAATAATCTGACCACTTTGTATATGTAACAACCTTATAACGGCTCCTGTATTTGTATCCTGTCTGTGTCTGACCGGTAATCTTCTTTTGGTTATACCATGTTTTGCCGTCGTATACGTAATATGGGTTACCTTCTTCGTCAAATCCAGCCACGCTAAGCGGTTTATCAAATGACTCTGTCTCTTCTAATTCCCAATCAGAATCTTCTGCTTTTTCTGCTGCATATGCTTCTGAGGTTCCATCCTGATATACATAATGCGAATATTTATATTGATAAGCGGAAGTGTATACCGCTTTTGTGTCAACATCTACCTCAATATGCGTGCCATCATCTTCCGGCATTGTATCGCTCCAATCCGAATAATCCGTATATTCTTCATCTTCGGACGCTTTCCATCCGGCGCTCTCTAACATTGCTGCCTCCGATGCGGATGACGTTTTCTTCGTATCTTTATATCTGTAACCGGTATCTGTATTAACGGTATATTCCGAGATATTTTCTGTTACTTCATCCGGCAATTCTTCTTTCGTCATCCACTTGCTGACTGCACCGTTATAGTTAACAGCATACATCTCCGTCTGTATTTCACTGTCATTCATACCTGCCTTGCAGGCATAAAATTGCAATTCTACCGCGTCTTCAATCGTAATCGGCTCAGTATACAGAATTCCGTTGTATCCATTCGGCGTACTACCATCAAGCGTATAATAAATATCGGCATCCTCTGTATCACAGGATAATGTCACTTTTTTTACTTCGTCATATGAGCCTGTTTCAAGACTCGCTTTTGGTGACTTCACCGTATCCTTATAAATATAAACCGGACAAAGAATGACATTCTTCTTTATGATTGTATCA
>CAZGDT010000136.1:0-4558 GCA_964524245.1 uncultured Eubacterium sp.
CCAAATCACCGATGATATTTCGCAGTGTAGTTGCTGTCAGATTTTCAATCGCCATAATCGGATTCTCAACACCATAGGTAAACAGTTTCGGGTCCGTAATTTGGAAAAATACAACCGTATCAATCTGCATCGTTACATTGTCTTTTGTAATTACCGGCTGTGGCGGAAAATCCATTACCTGTTCTTTCAAAAGAACTCTTCTTGCCACCTTATCAATAATGGGAACCTTGAAATGAATCCCTACTGACCAGGTACACTGATATCCGCCCAATCTCTCTACAATATAGGCATGTGCCTGCGGAACAATCTTAATGCAGGAGGCCAGTGCACAAAGTAAAATAACAATTATCATTACAATTATAATTGGCGCAATATTTGTTTCGTTCATAGTTTCCTCCATTCCATGCCAATGCGGCATATATGTTATTTATCATTTCCTTACAAGCATTTTGACACCGGAAACGGCTTCTACCGTTACAAGCTCGCCCTCTTCCATAATACTTCCGTCTGCGCTTCTCGCCATCCATTCCATACCACGGAATCGAACTTTTCCCTGCTCTTTCCGATTATCAATCTGCTCAATTACCTCAGCCTGCTTTCCGATTACTTCATCAATATTTGTCTTCGTACGGTTTCTGTCCATGACTTTCAGGGCAAAGGGACGCACAAGAACCATAATCAGTACCGAAACAACAGTAAATAAAAGAACCTGCAGCCACAACTCCGCCCGCAGTCCGGAAGCAACGGCAGCGGCCACAGCTCCCAAACTAAACCAGATTGTAGTCAGACCCAGAGTAAAAATCTCAATCACCAGCATAACTGCAACTAAAATCAGCCAAAAAATCGTCATCATGGATCCACTTCCTTTCTTCCAGTTTATTCACCGTGTCCCCTTATCATACTAAAAAATTACTCGCTTGTCAAAAATCATCCTTATCATTTTCTCTTCCTTTTTACCTCATACATCAATAAGGCGGCTGAAACCGCTGCATTCAGAGATTCCAGTTCACCTTCCATCGGAATCTTCACCAGACAGTCCGCCTGCCCGGAAACTTCCTCACTCAAACCATTAGCTTCATTGCCGATTAGAATCCCCAGATTATTTTTATACTCTTTTTCTGTATAATCTTCCATTCCCTGTAAATGAGCCGCATAAAAACGAATCCCCGCAGCCTGCAGACATCTCATCTCTTTCTTCAAGTCATTACATTGATAGAATGGCATACGGAACAACGCTCCCATGGTCGAACGGACTACTTTCGGATTGAACAAATCAACACAGCCCTTATTAAGCAGGACTCCGGTCATGCCGGCTCCTTCTGCCGTCCGAAACATTGTTCCTAAATTTCCGGGATCCTGTATATTTTCCAGGCAAAGAAGCCTGACTTCAGAAGCATTTACTATTTTCTCCCTTTCATAAGCCGGCATTTTCACAATACCTAAAATCCCCTGCGGAGAAACGGTATCCGACAGCTGTTCAAACAGACTGTCCCGCATCCAATCCGTCAAAACGTCTCTGCCGCACAGAGGTGCAATTTCTTCACGGTATCTTTTTTCTTCTCTCTCTGAAATATATAAATGAAGCACCAGTCTCCGTTCCAGTGCTTCTTTTACCATTTTCCAGCCTTCCACAACAAAGACGCCCTCCTGCCTTCTTGCCCTGGATTGTTTCATCAGTTTTTGTATTTTTTTGTATTGAGCATTGGTGCCTGATTCAATCATTACTGAATCACTTCCCTTTCCGTATGTACGTAATGTAAAACATATTTCCCTCTTCCTCTTGTCTTCGCTTTATACAACGAATCATCCGCCTGCGTATACATCTGTTCAAAAGAAACGGACTCATTTCCTACCACGGCGACTCCTATGCTGCAGGTCATATTAATATTTCCGTTCTCATTTGAAATATTTTTGATTTCCTGCTGAATTCTGGCACATTTTCCTGCCAGCCAGTCCTCGCCTTTCAGATTACGGATATAAACCATAAATTCATCACCGCCCACACGCCCGATGATGTCAGAACCGCGAAAAATATTTGTAAGGAACTCGGCAACGTTTTCCAAAAACATATCTCCGACCAGTCTTCCCAATTCATCATTCATCCGTTTCATGTTATCTATATCCAGACGAAGCAGGGCACAGTCATTCGTAAGTTCTCTTGCACGCAGCGTGTCACGAACGGAATTTTCAAAAGAAAATTTATTCAGAATACCGGTCACGGGATCCACCATGCTTCTCTTCTGATACTCCCGTTTCGCATTATTATCCTGAATACGCAGCTGAACGATGGTAAGTGTCATCATCACGCCCAGTACCAGACCGACTACAGACGTAAATACATCTGAACCGGCTATCATCCCCGGCTTAAATTCCATTGTAAGAATCCAATAAGCTGCCTCTACCACCACCATCATTGGCATGATAATTCGAAATCGGAGAATAAATACACTGGGAGCAACAAGCAATACCAGCGGCACAAAGCTCGCCGGTGTCTCCGGACGGGTAAAAATATCAATCCAAAACAGAATAGCGAACAATACCATAACAAAAAAGACACATGCCCCATTGGCGATTCCGGTACTTATCTTTGGTTTGGAAGAATACCAGACAGAGAACAGAGCAAATACAACAACCACTCCGGCCAATACAAAATAAGGAAGTGAAAGTTTCCATCCTGTGACCAGATATGGTGTAAACAGATAGGCAAACACAAGAAACGGCAGTAAAAATACACACATTTTTTTCAATACGCGCAAATTCTGTCTGGCACTCTCGTTTTTGGCATCCAGGAAAAACTGTTTCCGTTCACGGTTGTATCGGTTAAACATTTCCGTATACATTCTTTTTCTGGTCATTTTTCTTCCTCCCGTCACTCACTCATCTTTGCCAGTTTCGCCGCCTGGTCAGCTGCAATCAGGCTGTTAATTACTTCATCTAAATCTCCATTTATGACTGCATCCAGTTTGTGAAGTGTCAACTTAATCCGATGATCCGTCACACGGCCCTGCGGATAGTTATAGGTACGGATTTTCTCAGAGCGATCTCCCGTTCCGATCTGACTTCTTCTCGCTTCTGCTTCTGCATCATGCGCTTTTGCGCACTCCAGTTCATACAAACGTGCACGGAGAACTTTCAGTGCTTTATCTTTATTTTTTAACTGGGATTTTTCATCCTGACAGGAGACTACAATTCCCGTCGGTATATGCGTCAGGCGTACCGCCGAGTCCGTCGTATTGACACACTGTCCGCCATTCCCGGAGGCACGAAACACGTCAAACCGACAGTCGTTCATGTCCAGTTCCACCTCGACATCTTCTACTTCCGGCATAATGGCAACCGTAGCGGTCGAAGTATGAATTCGTCCCCCTGACTCCGTTGATGGAATCCTCTGCACCCGGTGTACACCGCTTTCGTACTTCAGCTTGGAATAAGCACCTGCTCCGTTAATCATGAATACAATTTCCTTAAACCCGCCGATTCCGTTTTCATTGGCATTCATCGTGTCCGTTTTCCAACGATTCTGTTCTGCAAATCTGCAATACATACGGTACAAATCTGCTGCAAACAGAGCGGCTTCATCGCCGCCCGCCCCGGCGCGGATTTCTACAATTACATTCTTATTATCATTTGGATCTTTGGGAAGAAGAAGGATGCGCAGTTCTTTCTCAATCTCTTCAATACTTGCCTTACAGTCATTGAGTTCTTCCTTTGCAAGCTCCCGCAGTTCTTCATCCGTCTCCTCTTCCAACATGATGAGGCTGTCTTCAATCCCTGCTTTTTTTTCTTTGTATTCTTTATATTTTTCTACAACCGGCTCTAACTCCGATTGTTCCTTCATGAGTTTCTGATATCGTGAGGCATCATTCAAAACATCAGGCTCACTCGGTTCTTTCAAAACCTCATCATATCGATATAAGGTATCCTCTAATTTGTCAAACATGTTTTTCCTCCATCACACTTTATATATGATACCGCCCGCAAACAAGACGATCCAAGCCCGCCAAATCTTTTTTTACTTCCACTTCGGCAAATCCGGCATGCTTCATCAGCGAGCTGACTGCTTCACCCTGTTCCGAACCGATTTCCATAAAGAGCCTTCCGGAACTTTTCAAAAAAGAAGCGGCTTCCTCCAATATTTTTCTGTAAAAAACAAGCCCATCCTGACCGCCATCCAATGCCATATGGGGTTCATGTTCCGAAACTTCCGGCATTAATCCGGGAATTTCTTCACTTCGAATGTAGGGAGGATTCGAAACGATAAAATCAAATTCGCCCGACAGATTCTGAAACAAATCACTCTTTATAATTTGTACTTCTACTTCATTTCTTTCTGCATTACTTCTTGCTGTTTCCAACGCAGATTCTGAAATATCCGAAAGAGTAACACTTTTACAATCCCCCAATTTCGCCAGGGATATGCCGATACAGCCGGAGCCCGTGCACAAATCAAGTACTTCCCCGCCGGCACAGTACTTCATCACTTCTTCTACCAGACATTCCGTATCCTGTCTCGGAACCAGGACGTTTTCATTTACTTCAAAAGACAATCCCATAAATT